>DINM01000099.1 GCA_002423675.1 Verrucomicrobia bacterium UBA5540 | reverse complement strand
GACTACCGCGGGATGATGCCCGACATGGCCGACCAGTCTCTCGTCGTCGACGACATCAGCCACTGGGAAACCGAGAAGCTCATCGAGTTCTACAAACCCGATATCTTCTGCGCCGGGATTAAAGAGAAATATGTCGTCCAGAAGTCCGGAATTCCGCTCAAGCAGCTGCACAGCTACGACTACGGCGGACCCTACGCCGGGTTCAAAGGAGCTGTCAACTTCTACACCGACATCGACAAGATGCTCAGCACCCGTATCTGGAAGAAGATCAAAGCCCCGTGGCTGGCGAANNGGAAGAAGAACCCTGTATTTGTGCGGAATACGTCGCGTAGGGACCGCCTTCATGGCTGCCCTGTAAAAGGAGAAAATTATGTTATTACGACACACACCAAAAGAAGTCAAAGAACGCAACGGAGTCACCATCAACCCGGCGAAAACCTGTCAGCCGGTCGGAGCCATGTACGCCGCCCTCGGCGTCCACGGCTGCCTGCCGCACTCGCACGGATCGCAGGGCTGCTGCTCCTACCACCGCAGTGCGCTCACGCGGCACTACAAAGATCCGATCATGGCGGGCACCAGCTCGTTCACCGAAGGCTCTTCGGTCTTCGGCGGACAGGCCAACCTGCTCGCGGCGCTCACCAACATGTTCACCATCTATGATCCGGACATCGTCGCGGTGCACACCACCTGCCTGTCCGAAACCATTGGTGATGACATTCCGCAGATCGTCAAAAAAGCCTTTGATGACAAAAAAATCCCCGAAGGCAAAAAGGTCATCTACTGCAACACCCCGAGCTATGTCGGTTCGCACATCACCGGCTTCTCCAACATGGTTGCCGGGATTGTCAAAGGACTGGCCGGAAAAACGGGTGAGCCGAAAGACCAGATCAACATCATCCCCGGATGGGTCGAGCCGTCCGACATGCGCGAAATCAAACGCATCGCCAAAGACATGGGCGTCAAAATCGTCCTGTTCCCCGATACGTCGGATGTCGTCGATACCCCGCAGACCGGCAAGTTCCAGATGTATCCGGCCGGCGGTGTAACGGTTGCCGAAATGGCCACCACTGGAGACAGCATCAAAACGCTCGCGCTCGGGGCCTTTGCCTCGGAAGCCGGCGCCAAAGCGCTCGATACCCAGTGTAACGTCCCGTTCGAAACGCTCGACCNNACCAACGTGGAAGTACCCGCCTCGTTCGTCGCAGAACGCGGACGGCTTGTCGACGTCATCGCCGACATGTCGCAGTACCTCTACGGCAAGAAGGTTGCGCTCTGGGGCGATCCCGACCAGCTCATCCCGCTTACTGAATTCCTGCTGGATCTCAACATGATCCCTGTGCATATCGTCAGCGGTACGCCCGGCAAGAAATTCGAAGCGCGGATCCGCGAAATCGTCGGCGACAAGGTTCCCAACCTCAACGTCAAAAACGGTCCGCAGGCCGACATGTTCCTCATGCATCAATGGATCAAGAACGAACCCGTCGATCTGCTCATCGGCAACACCTACGGAAAATACATCGCCCGCGATGAAGACATTCCGTTTGTGCGTCACGGCTTCCCCATCCTTGACCGGATAGGGCACAGCTACTTCCCGACCGCCGGATACATCGGCGGCATCCGCCTGCTCGAACAGATCCTCGGCGCCATCATGAACAAAATTGATCGTGATGCTCCGGAATCTTCCTTTGAGCTCGTGATGTAGTTGGGAATAACGAATATCGAACAAGGAACCGCAGAACGAAGAAGTCCAATCCTTCGAAATTCTNNAAAAGGCAACCCATGGCAAAAAAAGAAGTGGAACGTCTGCTCATTGCAGGCGGAAAAGACAAAGTGCTTCGCCTCAAATATGACGAAATCGGCACCAAAGAACTCTTCGTCAGCAGTGCCAATGAAGAAGGTTTCGACTTCACGATCGAAGAACTCGACGACGTCCTCCGTGAATCCGGAGACGCCTTTGAATCCTTCGGCAATCCGCGCAAACGCGGCATCTGGTGGACCTGAGAAGGCATTAACCGCGAGAGATCGCAAGGAACGCAAAAAAATAATTGAGTAGGGCGTGCCTCTCCGGGGCCGCCGTTTCCAATGGTTGGAAATTTTTCACCACGGAATACACTGAACACACGGAAAGTTCCAATGGTTGAAAAAAATCCCCTCCGCCGGAGGGGTGCCGGGACGGCGGGGTGGGTTGAGTTTCCAATGCTCTGAAAATTTGTTGCCACGAGAGATCGCCTGAAAGCGAAGCGATAAATAATTTGCGAATGCAAATAATGAACGCTGTGAATGGTTCAAGAACGCAAGAAGGAGAATGGACCGCAGCAGATCACGCAGATCAAAACGGATGTTCCAATGGTTGGAGAGAACGAATCAACAGATTCTAAAATTTATCAGCTGATCCTTCCTTTGTTTTTTGTGGTTAGCGCATGCAGCACTTTTTATATTTCCGCCCTGAACCGCAAGGGCATGGATCATTTCGTCCGGCTTTTTCTTCGAGTGATAGTTTGGTGTTAGGGAACTCGGCTAAACGTACTCTGTGCTCTTTTAAGTTTGTAGTGTTGAAAAAATTGACCTCTTTGTTGAGTTCCTCGTATTGTTTGCGATCATCATCCGACCAAGAGGCACAATTTAACAAAATAAAATCCTCGGAATTTCCTCTAGAATATTTAGGGGCATCAATCGCGATTCCGACAACTTTCTGTAGATGAGGAAATTTATTTTTGGCAGCGCCGCATGCTATTTGGAGAAGACCCTGCCTTTTTTTCCTATGTTCATTATTGTAGCTACCTGTACCCGCTATTTTGAGCTGAAGAAAAACATATCCAGTGCCTTCGTAGAATGATGGGAAAAATGACAGGCTTCTTGTTACAGCGTCCTGTGATTCAGGAAAATCACGAATAACTCGAATGATATTTTGTGACAGCATTCGCCTGAAAAACCGTGGTTCTTTTGCCATTTCGTGAATAGCACTTTCTCCTCGTAAAGGAGAATCGTCGCCCAGCAAAGTTCCATCGAGAGTATTTTGGCATGTCTGCTGGATCAGTTCATCCCACGCATACGAAATTTCATCTTCCAATTTTTTATTCAAATAGAAATCTTGCTTAGTGAAGTGATCCCATTCTCCTTCAGCGATTACCAAGTGATCAAATTCTTTGCTTGGCGTTCCAATGAAATGTTCACCTGAGGAGTCATCGACATTGAAGAAGTAGTGGGCTAACAGATCCTCTTCTCCGCAATACACCAAGGATTGGCATGATTTTATTGCTTCACATTTTTTATCTAGATACGAGGAAAGATCCCAGAATGTGTCTAGTTCATGGAAAATAATCGGAAGGTTATGACTATCGAATATATGAACAGGGTTGTTTCTGTCGATATTGATAATGAATGGGAAAGGAAACGGACCGTCGATGTCTCCATAAATTATCCCAAGACTTCCAAATACATTGTTGTCAGAGAATTCTTCGCAGGCTTGTTTTGCCCCATGTGCGACAATAATTTTATGAATTATAATATTTTCACGGTTAATATGGATGGGGAGCGGAACCTGCAGATTGTTGTCGAGAAATATACCTCGCCCGCTTCTGATATAACGTTCTGCACCGTGGGCTGTTCGGGTTTGGTCATCAATGACTTTTTTCCGCCACCGATTCCAATTAACTAGGGGATCTTTGTCTTTTTTCGATAAAACCTGACTGTCTCGATCAAAGAATATGAATACGTGATTTTCAAAAACAGCGAGAAGGTCACAAAGTTCGTCACGATCATCCTTAAAAACATTTGGGTAGCTCCACAGCTTAAGAAATGATCTTTCACATAAATTTGCCAATAGGGTTTCAGTCGCGGTCACGCCTTTTGATTTTACGATGCGCATCTTAGACCTTTCGCTATGGCTGGAGGTTGGTTTTATTCTATTATGCTGGGTTGTCTTTGTTGGTATTACCAAAGTCAGGGCATTTTTAGCAGGTTGGCGGGTGGGCGGCAAAGAGTTTTCCAAACCTTGGAACTTTCCGTGTTTTCTGTGTGTTCTGTGGTTAATATTTTTCCAACATTTGGAAACTCCTCTGTGTCTCGGTGGCCTCTGTGGTGAAAATCTTCTGCGGTTCGTTTGACATTCGTTTCACTCGGCGGATCGCGGTGTGAAATTTTTGTCACATTGTTTTGTAAGTCGCTTATAACAATTCGTTTGCCGCGCTTTACCCTGCTGCTCGCCGCAGTGACCTGACAATTATTTCACTTTTCCAAACCTTGGAAGCAGGCTGAGCCTGCACCCAATTCTTTTTCCAATCATTGGAAAATAATCTTCTTCTACTTCTCTACCAACATCTTCCACCCGCCACCCGCCACCCGTCACTCGCCACCTTTCCCCTGCTGGCACACCTCGTGCATTAAAGGGGGCAACTTATGAGCACGGAACACATAGAACTTCTCGAGAAGCGCAAGGCGCAGGTGCACGACGGCAAAGGCGCATTTGAAATGGCCTGCGAAAAGGCCAGCGTCGCCGGGTCGGTCAGCCAGCGCGCTTGCAGCTTCTGCGGATCGCGGGTTGTGCTTTATCCGATTGCCGACGCACTGCACATCGTGCACGGCCCGATCGGCTGTGCCGCTTACACCTGGGATATCCGCGGCGCGCTTTCATCCGGGCCGAATCTGCACCGGCTGAGTTTTTCGACCGACATGCAGGAGAAGGATGTCGTCTACGGCGGCGAGAAAAAGCTGGCCGCCGCGATCCGCGAGCTGGCCAGAGCCTATTTGCCGAAAGCGGTTTTTGTTTATGCCACCTGCATTGTCGGCGTAATCGGCGATGACGTGAAAGCCGTCTGTAAGAACGCCGAAGCCGAGCTGGGTGTTCCGATCATTCCGGTCGACAGCGAAGGGTTCAAAGGCAGCAAGAAAGCCGGCTACCACGCCGCCTGCGACGCGCTGATGAACCACCTCGTCGGAACCGGCGACATTTCGGACGTCAAGCCGCACAGCATCAACATTCTCGGCGACTTCAATCTCGCCGGCGAAATCTGGATGATTGAAGACTACTACAAACAGATGGGCGTCGACGTCGTCTGCCGGATCACCGGCGACGGCCGCGTAGAAGACATCCGTAAGATGCACGGCGCCGCGCTCAACGTGGTGCAGTGCTCGGGATCGGTTACCCGGCTGGCCGAGCAGATCAAACAGAAATACGGCATTCCCTACATTCGCGTTTCGTACTTCGGCATCGAAGACATGTCGAAGTCGCTCTACGACGTGGCCGAAGTTTTCAAAGACGATCCGACTATCATGGAACGCGCCAAGGCGCTGGTCGCTTCGGAAGTGAAGCGCATCATGCCCGAGCTGATGCGGATGAGAAAAGATCTCGAAGGCAAGAAAGCCGCGATCTACACCGGCGGCGCCTTCAAAGTGTTTTCACTGGTTCGGTCGTTGCGCACCATCGGCATGAAATCAGTCGTCGCGGGGTCACAGACCGGAACGCGTGAAGACTATAAGCAGCTTCACGAACTCC
>DINM01000117.1:259-7279 GCA_002423675.1 Verrucomicrobia bacterium UBA5540 | reverse complement strand
CCACGCAGACAAATTTGGTTTCGTCACCGACGGTGACGCGGCATCCGCCGCACATACCGGTTCCATCCACCATAATGGTGTTGAGCGAGACCATGGTGTGCACATTGTAGGGGCGGGTGGTTTCGGCACAGAATTTCATCATGATCGGCGGGCCGATGGCGACGGATAGATCCGGCTTTGGATCGGCTTCGCAGAGTTCTTTGAGCGGAGCGGTGACTAGCGCTTTGCGGCCAGTCGAACCGTCGTCCGTGCAGATGATCAGCTGGTCAGCAATTTTGCGCATTTCCTCTTCGAGGATCAGCAGCTCTTTATTGCGTGCACCCATGATGATGATTACTTCGTTGCCGGCGGCTTTCATTGCCTGTGCAATCGGGTGAAGCGGGGCGACACCGATTCCGCCGCCGATGCCNNTCCGAATTTTTCAATATGAGTGGGCTGGCCAAGCGGGCCGACGAGATGTTCAACCGTGTCACCGACGTTTTTCTGTGCCAGCAGGTGGGTAGTACGTCCGACGGTTTGAAAAATGATCGTAATTGAACCTTCGACCGGATCAGCATCGGCAATGGTCAGCGGAATACGCTCACCGAAGTTTGTATTGATCTGGAGGATAACGAACTGCCCGGCGCGCCGTTCGCTGGCGATCAGCGGGGCTTCAATGCGCATCTGGAACACTTCATCGGCAAGCTGTTTTTTGAAAAGTATTTTATTCATAAGGGGCGGATTGTACGGAAAGAAATCTGAATGTGAAACTTGAAATTTGGAATTTGGATCATGAATTTCGCGAATCAAATACTTTCTTATGCGGAAACATCTGATTTGTATGGATTGGAATCCAAAAATATTTTTACCACCCGCTGCGTTGGAGGAACCTCGGAGGGGCTTCGAGGGGAGAAAGAAAAACAGATTAACGATGGAGAAGAGGATGAAAATAAGAACCTGTTTTTCTAAATGGAAGTTCTCTGTCTTCCTCTGGCGAAGCGGGGGGGTGAAGCGTATTGAATATTCAGAAGAGCGGATTACTTTTTCTTCCGCTGAATCTTGTTTTTACCGTTCACGTGGACGACAACCGGCTTGTAGGTTTTGGCTTCGGCATCGCTCATCTTGGCGTAGGTGATGATGATCACTTTGTCACAAACCATACCGAGGCGGGCGGCGGGTCCGTTGAGTTCAATGACACCCGAGCCGCGTTTGCCAGCGATGGCGTATGTGATCAGTCGTTCACCGTTATTCAGATTGACCACATGCACCTGTTCGCCTTCCAGAATACCGGCAGCATCGAGAAGATTCTGGTCAATACAGATACTGCCCGTGTAATAGAGCTCGGTCCCCGTCAGGGTGGCCATATGAATCTTCGATTTGAGTAGGGTCAGTTCCATCAAACACATCCTCCAAAGGGGCAGAATGTACCGCCGCACGGGTCTTAATACACGAAAAAAACGGGGAAAAGTCAGCGTTGCCGTTAAATCGTTGAATGTTGAAGACGTTTAAATCAGAGCTAAGAAGACTGTAGCCGCCCGCAACGAGGGCGGGGCGGAGAAGCAAAATTCCAAACATGGGAAGAGCGGGGCAATAAAAAACCCCGGTGAAGACCGGGGCTAACACCTGTGGCGTTACAGGTTTCCGAACATTGGAAACCTTCTAAATTAAATGATGCGCTGTTTGCGGCGAACCAGCCAGGCACCCATTGCACCCATTCCAAAGAGCAGGAACGTCGCCGGTTCGGGGACAACCTGTTGCCAGCTTCCTAATGGGGCCGGTGCTACATAATCGGTCGGCGTAGATGGGGAAGAAACGGCACCTATGTCGAAAGATGTCGAGTCCAATACGATGAATTGCGTCGCAGAAGCAATTGATGTTGCATTGAAGAGGAGTGTATACACATTTATGTTATCAGTTGCGTTTGTGTCTATAGAATTAAGAGATGCAACGCCTGAAAACGGAACATTCAGGGTCGTATAAATACTTAGAAGAGTATCATCCGCCGTAATACTATCCGATGATACGACTGAACCTAAGGAATTAACACTCAATGTGTTATACCAAGTTCCGCTGGTATTGTCCTCATCGACATCTTGATATATAGCCGCCAACCAACCATCAACAGCTGTCACGCCGTCTAAATTCCCCCAAAGATTCACACTAGACCATGAAAAATCTCCAGCGAAACTAATACTATTAGCAATAATCGCTACCATTAGAATGTATTTTTTTTTCATTTTTGCGGGCTCCCCTTCTCAGTTTCCTGTCAAACTTTAATTATTGAAATATAGCTATATATGCATTGGTTTCAGTCCAAGTAAATGGACTTTTTGCATTGTACCAAAAACCCGCTCCAAGATGAATAGGAATTGCTGGAGCTGCATTGTAGAAGTCTCCAACAGGCCTCCATTCTTGAGGTTGCGAATATGAAGATCCGTCAAAATATGCATAAATATCAAATTTTAGCGTTTGATCATTCCACAAGTAAACTTTATCGGCACCGCTGGAAACGACATCACCGTGAGCGCCGCATGATATTNNTATGTATCGTTAAGATCAATTTCACTAGAGAAAAGATGCCCAACAAGCTGCAACCCTTCTACAAAATTAATACTAGAATTTGTCGTAGATATTACATCGCCAGACAAATATAACGTATTTGTTAGACTTACGCCACTGCCTGATTTTAGCCACAGTGCTTCACCTGGGTACAAGGTGGGGTTTTGTTCCCCCGACGTATAGAAGTCGGAGGTTAAACGCCATTCGACAGGCTGATCGTATGCAGAACCATCAAAGAGAGCGTATTGTACATAAGTCTGGGTGTCTTTATTAAATAAGTAGACTCTGTCAGCTGCGCTAACGGTAACATCGCCATGCAAATTGTTAGTTCTGCCAAGGTAATCTGCAAGAGTGACGCCGTTACCATCGAAGGCAACACTGATCAGAGTAAGTCCACCGGCAGGAGGAAGTGATGTTCTGATATACCCCACAATATTGGCGGAGGAGACGGTGTTGGTTTGCGCGAAAGAAACGGCGCTGAGCGCGGCGATTGTTAAAATTGCGAGAAACTTTTTCATCTGTACGATCTCCTTTGGAGGATAGAAATAGGTAATTTTCACAAACCAAATGTACACAGCCTGAGCGCTTCAATCCAGTTTATTTTTACAAATTCTCAGGGATGAAAATGGGAAAAACAGACCATTGAGGAGGTTGAGACGGTCTATCGTCACCTCGCACGAGCTGGGGTAAACGTCGAAATCGGTCGAGCGGCGGGGGATGAAGCGTTTTGGAAAAATCATGGACGGCATAATAATTTATATAAACCTTTTGAGCGTAATCGGTAATGATTTTTAAGTGAATGTTTTTTCATCGGTTGTTGATCCGGAGGTGTGGAGGGGAAGAAGGTTGGAAAAACCGCTAATTGGAGAAAGGCGGGAGCGTTCATTTGCGGTTAAAATTTGGGTTGCGGCTTGGCCGCGCCAGAGTTTTTGTGGTTTATTCCCCCGATAACTTTTTAGAACCGTCAGGAGACCCTCATGAATAAGAACGATTTTTTGAAGAAACTGGATGGATTTGATGTCTCATACTACAGCCTGCAAGAGCTGGAAAAACACGGCGGCTATGATTTTTCCCGCATGCCGTTCTCGGTGAAAGTGCTGCTGGAGTCGCTTCTCCGCATGCAGGGCCATCCGGCCTATACTCCGCAACACCTATCACAGCTTGCCTGCTGGTCGCCGAAAAGCGAAATCGTGGAGCTTCCCTTTATGCCGGCGCGTGTTCTGCTTCAGGATTTTACCGGCGTTCCCTGCGTGGTGGATCTGGCTGCGCTGCGTTCGGCGATGAGTAAGGCCGGGAAAGATGCCTCCTGTATTGAACCGCAGGTTCCGGTTGATCTCGTCGTCGACCACTCGGTGCAGCTCGATCAGTCCGGATGCGCCGGTGCGCTGGCGGCGAATATCGCCCGCGACTTTGAGCGCAACGGCGAACGCTATACATTCCTGAAATGGGGACAGGGCGCCTTCGAGAAACTGCGCGTTCTTCCGCCCGGTCTCGGCATCTGCCACCAGATTAATATGGAATATCTGGCGACATGTGTCGCCAGTTCAGAGTTCAGAGTTCAGAGNNCATGCTTGGCCAGCCGATTCCGATTCTGACGCCCGAAGTGATCGGCTTTAAATTGGTCGGCTCGCTCAAACCCGGTGTAACCGCTACCGATTTGGCACTGACCGTCACTCGTATGCTTCGCCAAAAGGGCGTGGTTGGCAAATTTGTGGAATTCTACGGCGAAGGCGCGGCCAACCTCAGTCTTGCCGACCGCTGCCCGGTCGCTAATATGGCGCCCGAATACGGCGCGACCATGGGCTTCTTCCCGATCGACGAAAAAACCATCGGCTACCTACGCGAAACCGGACGCGACGAAAAACAGTGCGCGCTCGTTGAAGCCTACTGCAAAGCGCAAGGCATCTGGGGCTTTGACAGCAACGCCGATTACAACGATACACTTGAAATTGATCTCGCGACCGTCGAACCAGCACTGGCTGGCCCGACCCGTCCGCATCAGCAGCTATCTCTCTCGTCTCTCAAAGAAGAATTTGTTAGAGACTTCGAGAAACCTGAAACCGGAAACTTGAAACTTGAAAGTGAAGGTCAGGTGCAAGCATCCGGTCACTCGTCACCCGACACTCACCACTCGACGCTCCGGAACGGAAGCGTTGTAATCGCTTCCATTACGAGTTGCACCAACACCTCGAATCCCGGCTTGATGATGGGCGCGGCGCTGGTCGCNNAAAAAGGACTGACGGTTCCGGCGTTTGTCAAAACCTCGCTGGCACCCGGCTCGCAAGCGGCCACGCGTTATCTTGAAAAAGCCGGACTGATGGAACCGCTCAATACGCTCGGTTTCCAGATTGCGGCGTATGGCTGTGCTACCTGCATCGGCAACAGCGGGCCGCTGGCACCGGAAATTGAAGAGGCAATCAAAGCAAACGACCTGACCGTTGCAGCGGTGCTCTCCGGCAACCGCAACTTTGAAGGGCGCGTGCATCCGCTCACCAAAGCCAACTATCTGGCGTCACCGCTGCTGGTCGTCGCCTACGCGCTGGCCGGGACGGTCAATATCGACCTCGAACACGATCCGATCGGCAAAGATAAATCCGGAAGAGATGTTTTCCTGAAAGATATTTGGCCGACGACAGACGAACTGAATTCAGCGATTGCGATGGCTGCCGATCCGGCCTTCTACACCGGTGTATACAATGACACATCCGCCATCAGCCCGGAATGGAACGCGCTCGAAACGGTGAAGAGTCAGGTCTTCTCCTGGGACGATGCCTCGACCTACATTCGCGAGCCTACGTTCTTCGACGGTTGTGAAAAGCCGCCTGCTCCGCTGGCCGATATCAAAAATGCCAGCGTGCTCGGATCATTCGGCGACTTTATCACGACGGATCATATTTCTCCCGCGGGGAATATCGCGAAGAAAAGCCCTGCGGCCGACTACTTGCGCGAACACGGTGTGGCCGAGCGCGACTTCAATTCGTACGGCTCGCGCCGCGGGAATCACGAAGTGATGATGCGCGGCACCTTTGCCAACATCCGCATCAAAAATAAAATGGTCGGAACCGAAGGCGGACGAACGATCTACCTGCCGACCGGCGAAGAGATGTTCATCTACGATGCGGCCATGAAATATGCTGAAACAGGCACGCCGCTCGTCGTGCTGGCGGGCAAGATGTACGGAGCCGGTTCGTCGCGCGACTGGGCTGCGAAGGGCACGAAACTGCTCGGCGTCAAAGCCGTCATTGCTGAAAGCTTTGAGCGGATTCACCGTTCGAACCTCGTCGGAATGGGTATTGTTCCTTGCGAATTTATCAATGGCGATACGGCCGAAAGCCTTGGCCTGACCGGCAAGGAAACCTTCAGCATCACCGGCATCGCCGCCGACTTCAAACCGGGAAAAATTCTGACTGTGAAGGCGGATGATAAGGAGTTTCAGGTGAAAGCGCGCGTCGATGCGCCGCTCGAAATTGAATACCTGAAAAACAGCGGCGTGCTGAATTATGTTCTGCGCTCGCTGATGGCGTGAAGCGAACGATGAGCTATGAAAATGGTATTTTTCTTATCGAATAAGCAATACCTTCTTCATCTGTCATAATTCATCTTTCATCCTTCTCTTAAAAGTATTCGCTGGCGATTTTCCAGCCGATAAAGACGCCGGCGATGCTGCCGAGGCTGCTGATCATGAATTCGCCGAAAAATTCGAAGCCCATTTTTCCGCCCAGCCACCAGCCGATCCAGCCGCCGACAAAAACGCCGATCCAGATAAACAGTTTGGTCATTTCAAAACCTCCTCGTAGATTTTGACGACTCTTTCCGCAATCGCACTCCAGTCGTATTGTGCGGAGACTTCGGTAAAACCATTTTGGCGGAGTTTGTGTTGAAGCTCTGGCGTTTCGGCCAGGTGCTCCATTTTTTCTGCGAGCATCGTTTCGTTGTTGTCTTCGGTGAGCAGGATGTTTTCTCCGTCCGTGGTGAAACCCGGAATGCCGCCGACGCGCGTGGCGATAACCGGCACGCCCGCCGCCCATGCCTCGAGAATGACGATCCCGAACGGTTCATTGGCGGTTGGCAGAACAAACAGTTCAGCCGCTTTGTAGGCGGAGGGCAGAAGCGGATCGTCGGGTTTGAGCCCGGGAATGATCAGCACCGAATCCTGCAGGTTCAATCGCGCAATCTCATCCAGAATTTTTCGGTAGTATTCTTCCACCGAAACCGAACCGATGAACACCAGTTTCCAGTCGGGATGATTCTCGCGGAACTGTGCGAACGCTTTGACCAACAAAATCTGGTTCTTCTGGAGGTCGATGCGCGACAAACAGAGGATGAATTTTTGATCTTCCAGTCCGTAGGCTTTGCGGAAGGCTTGCGGCAAGGCTTCCTCAAAACGCTGCACATGGACGCCATTCGGAAGATAATGGACGTTTTTTTGTCCACGTTTACGCATTTCGTCGGCTTCGCTCTGTCCGACGCAGAGAATGGCGG
>DINM01000117.1:0-155 GCA_002423675.1 Verrucomicrobia bacterium UBA5540 | reverse complement strand
CTGTTCCGGTGTTGGCGAACATATCGGTACAGAAGATTGGACTGTTGATTCCGGTTTTTTCGAGCTCGCGGGCGAGATTGAACACGACGGTTTCCGTGCCGCCCCATTTATCGGGGACAAACCGGCGCATGACGTGGGCAACCGTGCCTTCAAGT
>DINM01000052.1:11989-15215 GCA_002423675.1 Verrucomicrobia bacterium UBA5540 | reverse complement strand
ATCAGAATAATTATGGACAGAATAATTTATGCATCCGGAATCAGGAATCATTCTGTCCATAATTATTCTGATTTGTTCTCTGATTGAATTGCGGTGACAAAATCTTTGAGAAGAAGAGCAAAACGGGGGCCGGGGATCCAGGCATAATCGTTGGTCATTGCGACTGCTCGATATGGGTTGCCGCTCCCTTCGGTCACTGCCCCGCGTGCGCGGGGCCTCTCTCCTTGCAGTCGGGTCCAATCATCGGAAAAATTGTCAGGGTGCAGGCTCAGCCTGCTTCCAAGGTTTGGAAGAATGTCGATGACGACGTCGGGATTCATGGCGGCGAGGCCTTCGGGCGAAATTTCCGGATAGTTGCCGGCGGTTACAGCGCAGGCGTTTGTGCCGCCTGCGAGATCAATCAGTTCGTCGTAGAAGGTTCCGCGTGCGGCGACATACATGCGGCTCAGGCTTTCGTCGTGGCCGACGCAGACAAGGATTTTGGGTTTCGGGTTTTTCCAATGTTTGGAAAAATCAGCAGTTTGTTTTTTCAAACCTTGGAAAAGTTTCTGTGCTGCGTCTTCCGCGCCGCAGGCTTTGCCGATGGTGAGGATGGATTCCATGATTTCGCTGATGTGTTCGTGCGAGACGCCGAGAAACGGAATGCCCAGCGCTTTGAGTTGTGCTTCGATTTCTTTTTGCGTTTTGAGTCCGATGACGAGGTCGGGCTGAAGCGCGACGATCATTTCCCAGTTGGGGTCGTAGAGGCCGCCGACCGTTGGTTTATTGGTCACATCGGGCGGATAGGAACAGAAACGGCTGACGCCGACAACCTGGTTGCTCAATCCTAGTGCGTAGAGAATTTCGGCGGTATTGGGTGCCATGGCGATGATGCGAAGACCGGTGTGCGGTTTTTGCGCAGTCCGCTCTCCGCACCCTGCGAGGAGCAGGGCGGCGGCGAGCAGCATTGTGNNTAGAATTTCACGCTGAGACCGGTTTTAAACGTTCGTGTCGGAGCAGGATAATAACCGGCTCCGAAGCCGTAGTCTGTGACGAGGAAGTTATATTTTTTCCCGAATACGTTATCAACACCGGCAAAGACATTGGCCTCGTATTTTTTGACGGGGAGTTTGTATTCGAGGAGCAGGTCGACAAGGGTGTATGCGGATGGTTTTGCAGAAGAGGCATTGGCGTTATCTCCCAGCGGAGCCATGCTGCCGATATAGCTTAAATGCGTGCTGGCGGTCAGTGCGTCGGTCAGGAACAGCGAGAGGTTAACATCGAGTTTGTTTTGAGGAACCCACGGGATTTCGCTGCCGTTGTTTGCTCCGGCGGTGAATTCAGACTGGAGCCAGGTGTAGTATGCGTCCAGCGCGAAGAGGTCGTTGTGATAGCTGCCGGAGAGTTCGACGCCGCGATGGGTGGTTTCATCCAGATTTTGATTCTGTGTGCCACCCCATGCGATTTCATCTTTCATGTCGGTCATGAAGACGGTTGCCTGAAGAACCAGATTTGTGGCGGGCATGATTTCGATGCCGGTTTCGTAGTTGATGCCGGTTTCCGGTTTAAGGTCTTTATTGAAGGCATCGCCCCAGCCGGAATAGATGGCCTGTTCATCCACAAACGGGTAGCGGTAGGTGCGGGAAACATCGGCAAACAGCTTGAGCTGGTCGGTTGGCAGCCAATCGACGGAAACCTGCCATGCGTTTTCATTGTGCACAATCGAATCGTCGTACGGTGTAACGAATGCTCCTTTATGATCAACACTCACCCGGTTTTTTTCCGCCCGTGCCCCGGCATTCAAGAGAAGTTTGTCGGTAAGGCTGAAGGTATCGGCAATATATCCACCGATCAGCTTTTTGGTAATGCCGGTGTCGGTAGCCAGTGATGTGCGGGCGGCATTATTATATTTTTTCACGCTCAGGGTTTCGCGGGATAGATCGATACCGAGGATGAGCTGGTTGTCTTTTCCTGCCACAGGCGTCAGCACCATGATTTTTGGAGAAAGCGTATAGCTGCCCATTTTGTNNAGGTCTTTTCTGGAAATACCCCCGTCGAGATGGAAGATGAGTTCATCCGTGAGAAGAGCTTCGATACCGGCGTTGAAGTTGTAATATTTTTCGCTGGCATCGTCGTTCGGATTGGCGGCGGCGCGGCGATTCGCGGTGGTGTTCAACGCACCGGGAAGCTCATGCTTTTCTTTGACGGCGGAAAGTTCAGCGTAAGCGGAGAGGCGGTCGGTTAGGTTGCCGCTTAGACGAAGGCTTCCTGAAGAGGTATCATAGGCAGACCGGTCGCGGTATCCGTCGCCGGACTGATGGCCGAGTGTGGCCACATAGCCGAGTCCGTTCAGGTTTCCGGATGTCACGAGGTTTTGGTCTAACGCTTCATCACTTCCGGCGGAAGCCTGAAAAAAAGTTTCGGGTGTATCGGTGGCGTCTTTGGTGATGATGTTGATGACTCCGCCGACAGCGTGATCGCCATAAAGAACCGAGTTGGGGCCGCGTACAACCTCGATGCGGTCCACCGCCTGCATGGGAATCTGCGCCCAGTTGGCAACGGCCATATCCGGCCGGTTGATTTTGCGTCCGTTCAGCAGCACGAGCACTCTGCCGAATGGCGCATCGCCGCCGAAGCCGCGGATATCCGGAGCGGCCTGAGCCGGATTATCGGCAAAGTTCCGGAAAAACACCCCTGCTTTTTTCTGCAGGGCTTCAGGGACGGAGCTGTAATGTCCGTCGGTGATGTCCTGCGCGGTGATGACGGATGGATTGCCCGGCACGGTACGCACGTTGCTGGCGCTACGGGTGGCCGTGACGACGATGCGCTCGGCTTTCGTGACGGTATTGGTGGTTTCGGCGAAGCCGCCGGTGAACAGACAGCCGCTCAGGGCTGCGANNTTGCGCGGAGGCGGTTGGTGTTTGGCAGAAGGGCGGTGTTCCGGCTTTAACGGTTGCGCGACAGCGGCTGATTCTCACAGCACTTTCCCTGCATCCTCTGCATCAGGGGCGCAAAGTATGTGAACCGGCTTTAGTGGTCAAGTTATTTTGATGTGTTAGCCTCGCCGGTTTGGTAAAGGCGGCGATAGCGGGCTGGTGTGATGCCCATCCACTTGCGGAACTGCTTGATAAAATAGCTCTGATCGCCGAAGCCGGTTTCGTAGGCGATATCGGTGCAGTTCAAATTGCTCTGCTCCAGCAGTCGCTGCGCCTCTTGAATGCGCAGCTGGTGTACATGCTGTAAAACG
>DINM01000052.1:8903-11937 GCA_002423675.1 Verrucomicrobia bacterium UBA5540 | reverse complement strand
AAATCAGCGGCATCAATGATTTCTGTCATCCAGGCATGATTTTTTTCGATGAGCGAATTCATGTGGGGACTGTCTTCGAGCGCACTGCGCACGAGGTAGCCCATCATTTCAATCACATGCGCTTTAATCAGGCGGATGTCTGCGGTATGGGAAAAAAGTGCGCCGAGCGTTTTGTTCAATTCACGGCGTGCACTTTTTTGATCGCCCGCCTTCATCAGGGAGAGCAGGGTGCGCTCATCATCCATCAGGGATCGTTCGCCCGGCTTCTGCTTGCGCCGGTGAATTTCTTCCGCAATTTGTCTTTGCCGCAACGCTTTTTTCCGGTTTTCACTCAGCAGGAGCATATCCCAGTTCAATTCACAGCAGGTCAGGGCAAAGAGAAATTCCGCGGCTTTTTGCGGTTGTTCCCGGTCACTCCAGACCGGGAGACTTTTGACATACTGCTCGGCAATTTTGCGGTTACATCCAGAGGTGGTCAGGTGGTTCACGGTTTCCAACTGATCGTGAGGATCGGTTTCAATCATCACAGCTCCGCCCAGCAACCCGCCCAGCAATTTTTTTTCTTTTACAACTGGAGCAATCCAGCTGATGACATTGGGCAGTAGGAAAAAGATATAGGGTTCACCCCAGCGGACGGCTTCGCNNGCAAGGATAGGGAGATTGCAGCCCTCATCGTTACACTCTTCGCAGATTCCCTCGGGGGAAATCTCAAAAACATCAAGGGAGTAAGAGCTTCGATAGCTTTTGCGTATGCGTTTCAATACGGCTGTAGACAAGATTGGCATATAAAAATCATAAGTTTTTTTACAAAATCAGTTGCTTTATATAAAAACCTGACCGATTCAGCAATATCATTATATAATTTTAAGAATAACCCTATTTTCCATACGCATTTTATATACACTGGCAACGTTCATAAACTTAAGAAGGAGATCTCATGGCTAGAAACGAAGAACTGTTCAACGCAATCCTCAAAGGGAAGCGCAAAGATGTTGCTGCACTGGTTCAGGCGGAAGTGGACGCCGGCACAAATGTTGGATCAATTTTGATGGAATCCATGATCCCGGCAATGCGTGAAATCGGGGCTCGTTTTCCTCGCAATGAAGTCTATGTGCCGGAAATGCTGATCGCTGCCCGCGCAATGCAGGCCGGTCTTGATATCGTCGATCCGTTGCTCACCAAGAGCGGACATAAATCGCTCGGCAAAGTCGCCATCGGTACTGTTAAGGGTGATCTGCACGATATCGGTAAAAATCTGGTTGCGATGATGGTTAAAGGCGCCGGCTATGAAGTGATGGATCTCGGGGTAGATTGCGATATCGCGAAATATGAAGAAGCGGTCACTAATGGAGCCCAGGTTGTCATGCTCAGTGCCTTGCTGACCACCACCATGCCATACATGAAGGAAGTGGTGTCTCACTTTAAAGACAAAGGCTCTCCGGTTAAAATTCTGATCGGCGGGGCTCCCATCACGCAGGAATATGCCGATGAAATCGGTGCCGACGGCTATTCAAGCGATGCCAACCAGGCGGTTGCTTCAGTCGAAAAAGTACTAGCCGACTGAGGATCGATCGGTATGCCGATACTCATCCATTCCAGTGAAAACTCCGCACAGATTGAAAACAATAAGGATGTTCCAGTATCGGCACTTTCTTCGAAAGCGGGATTCCCGCTGAATATGCAGTGTGGCGGGCAGGGTGCCTGCAAGGGGTGTCTCGTCAACCTCGGGCCGGGCCGTTACCTTATCAATGGAAAAGAAACGGTTGTCATGGTCGGACAGACGCTTGAAGCGCGCGCCTGCAAAACAACCGTTCTTTCTGATGAGGCTGAGTTTGAAATTCCGATCCGCTCGCTGCTCAAAATCGGATCGTGCGCCTCCGCCGATTTTTACACCACCCGTAAAAATCTTTTCCAAGGTTTGGAAAATGTTGAAGGTCAGCTTGGCATCGCCGTCGATATCGGCACCACAACGGTCGCGGCCATTCTTGTCGAACTTTCAACCGGGAAAATTCTGGCGCGCGAATCGGCGTATAACTGGCAGATTGAGCTGGCCGATAACATCGCCTCGCGCATCGCGCTCTGCTACGAAGACGCCAACCTCAAAAAACTCCAGCGCCTGATTATTCAGGAGACCCTTTTTCCAATGTTTGGAAAACTGGCAGAAAAAAGTTTCCAAAGCTTGGAAAACGTGATCTCTATCACGTTTTCCGGGAACACGGTGATGAGCCATCTGGCGCTTGGGCTCTCCGCGCTCAGTATCGGCACCATTCCATTTGAGCCGCTCACTAAAGTATTCAGCGAGCACGCTGCACTGGAAATCGGCCTGACCAACTGCCCGAACGCCCGCGTACGCACAATGCCTGCCATCGCCGGTTATGTCGGCGGCGATATTGTTTCCGACCTCTATATTGCGGAGCTCGCAGATGATCGACTTGAACTGCTGGTGGATATTGGCACCAACGGCGAAATTGTTTTAAACGATCATGGAAAACTGCTGGCGACGGCGACCGCCGCCGGGCCTGCGTTTGAAGGTGCAGGGCTTCTGCATGGTTGCCGCGCCGACATCGGTGTGATTGAAAAAATCATTTGTCATCCGGATGACTCCATTGAGGTTGAAACCATCGGCGGGAAGCCGGCGACCGGATTGTGCGGCAGCGCAGCGGTGGATTTTATTTCTACGGCACTTCAAACCGGACTGCTGAACAGCATGGGCCGGTTCGACCTCGACCGCCTGCGCGCAGCGGATCGGCTTGTGCAGATGGATTGCCATGGGATGAATGTGAATGCCTGCCGGATTACAACATCTCCGGATATTTTGATTACCGAGTTTGATGTCTCGCAAATTTTGAAAGCCAAGGCTGCAGTTTATGCCGGAATCCGCACGTTGCTTGAGCGCAGCGGACACTGCATGGGGGAAATTGAACGCTTTGTGCTGGCCGGTGGGTTTGCAGCGCATCTGCGGCTTGAACACGCCATTGCTATCGGGCTGCTGCCGGAAATTCCGATTGAAAAATATGACGTGGTCGGCAACGGC
>DINM01000052.1:0-8736 GCA_002423675.1 Verrucomicrobia bacterium UBA5540 | reverse complement strand
GGTGCGCGGCTTTCGCGCGAAGCTGCCGGGGATGATCATTGGGTGATTGCTTCCATCGGGCCGACCGGAGAAATTCTGATCATGGAGGATATCTCGGAAGAGGAAATGTACGACGCATTTACGGAACAGGCTGTTGCGCTCGAAACAGGCGGAGCGGATGCGATTTGCATCGAAACCATGAGCGCGCTCGACGAGGCAGAGCTGGCTGTTAAAGCCGTGAAGGACAATACCGGTTGCGAAGTGATCTGCACCTTCACCTTCGAACGAAATATGAGCGGCGAGTACCGGACGATGATGGGCGTTTCCCCGGAACAGTTCGCCGAAGCGATGCTTGCGGCAGGCGCGGATATCATCGGCACAAACTGCGGTAATGGCATCGAGCGCATGATTGATATTGTGACGGCGCTACACACTGCCTCCCCAGATACACCGATTCTGGTGCATGCCAACGCCGGGCTGCCGAAAAATGTGAACGGGATCGACGTTTTCCCGGAAACGCCTGGACAGATGGCCGAAAAAGTTCCCGCGCTGATTGAGGCGGGTGCGAATATTATTGGAGGCTGCTGCGGAACGACTCCGGAGCACATCAACGCAATTAAACGAACCATTGGAGAAATAAAATGAATGGGAAAGAACTGTTGTTGAGCGCCCTGAAGGGCAATGAAACGTCGCGGCCCGCATGGCTTCCCTTTGTGGGGTGTCATGGCGGTTTTTTAATTGGGAAAACAGCAACGGAATATTTACAGTCGGCGGACCTGCTGATTGAAGGACTCAAAAAAGCCAAAGAGCTTTATCGTCCGGACGGGCTGCCGGTGATGTTCGACCTTCAGATCGAGGCCGAAATTCTCGGTTGCCGTCTGCACTGGGCCGATGAAGTTCCGCCCGCAGTGGTCAGCCATCCGCTGGCCGAAGGCAAACAGATTGTCGATCTGCCCACGCTCGATGAAACCAAAGGACGATTTCCGATCGTTGTTCAGGCGTTGGAAACATTGAAAAAAGAGATCGGTTCAGATACCGCTCTTTACGGCCTCATCTGCGGTCCGTTCACGTTGGCGCTGCACCTGCTTGGTAACGATATCTTCCTCGATATGTATGATGAAGAGGAGGAAGTTCTCAGGGTCATCGAAGCCTGCGCCGACATCTGTATTCAGTCAGCAGACATTTATCTCAAGCATGGCGCGGATGTGATTGCTGTGGTCGATCCAATGACCAGTCAGATTTCACCCGACCACTTTGAGCAGTTTGTCACACCGGCCATGAACCGCGTGTATGATTATATCCGCGCAAAGGGCGGTCTCTCATCCATTTTTGTTTGTGGCGACGTCACTCGCAATCTGGAAGTCATGGTGAAAACTAACGCCGACTGTATTTCTGTAGATGAGCAGATCGACATGGCAAAATTGCGTGAACTGTGCGCGGCGGAAAATAAATCGTTTGGCGGTAACATCAAACTGACGGCGGTACTGTTGCTCGGCGACGAAAACGACGCAAAAATGGAAGTGCTGTCCATTCTGGAGCAGAGTGGAAACAAAGGATTCATCCTCGCTCCGGGATGTGATCTGCCGTACGCCGTTCCGGCTAAAAATATTCAGGCGGTTGCTGAAATGGTGCACGACGAATATGTCCGTGAGGCGGCCAAAACACTGACGGCGAAAACAGCGGATGCTTTTGATGATATCCATCTTCCGAATTATGAAGCGGCCAACACGGTTCTGATCGATGTCATTACGCTCGACTCCACCTCCTGCGCACCCTGTCAGTACATGATGGAAGCCGTTCAGAAAGCCGCTGAAGTTGCCAAGCCGATCTGTTACATCAATGAACATAAAATCAAGGTACGCCAGGGCATCGGCATGATGGTGAAGCTCGGCGTTAAAAATCTGCCGACCATCTGCATCAACGGCGAAGTGAAGTTTGCTTCGATCATCCCCGATCAGAAAACGCTGGTTGCGGCAATCGAAGCCGCCGCAGGGAAATAACTATGCTTCCGATCTGTCTGGTTACAGGATTTTTGGGGACGGGAAAGACGACGTTTCTGAAGAGGGTCATTGCGCAAAATCGTGACCGGAAGATTGTCTATCTGATCAACGAATTCTCCGCCCACGATGTCGATGGCGCCATCGTGTCGGCGGAAAATCCGAATGTGGTCTCCATTCCGGGAGGCAGTATTTTCTGTAAATGTCTCGTCACGGAGTTCATCTGCCAGCTCAAAAAAGCGGCAGAGCAATGGCCGGATGCGGACGGGGTGGTCATTGAAGCCAGCGGGATGGCCAATCCAAAAGTCATTGAGTCCATGCTGGTGGAAACGGGGCTCGATAAGCTCTATNNACCGTTATCAGTGTAATCGACCCGAACAGTTTCTTGAAGCTGCGCCATACACTGCCGAATATCCTTGCGCAGATTGAGGCCGCAGATGTTGTGCTGATTAATAAAACGGATCGAAATCCGCCGGAAAAAACCGTTGAGGCCGATGCCGCTGTGCAGGCTATCAATCCGATCGCTGAACGGATCAAAACGGTGCAATGCGGAGCCGAAGTGGATCTGTTTGCAGAGCACGCTCCTCGGGGTCTGCAAGGAGAGTATGCAAAATGCCGCGACCCGAACTATGCCGCGTTTGTCACGGAACAGTCGTTTAGCGGCGATTCACTCGAAACCTTTGTTCTGACTCATGCGAATGACATCTATCGCGTCAAAGGTACCTTGGACGGTGAATTCTTCGACTATTCAACAGCCGGAGTAATTCGCACTGCACAACCCGATGCAAAACCGGCGCTGGCCTGGATTGTGAAGGGCAGGGCCCAAGAAAAAATCACCGCCTTGTTGGCCACTCTTTAGATTTTTCCAAGGTTTGGAAAAAAGGGTTCCAAGGATTGGAAGAAACCGGGTGACTGAAGCTTCCCGTTTCCAATCTTTGGAAAAAACAAACACCCGGCCGCGTTGCGGTCGGGTTGTCTTGCTCAACTGAACTGCTTTACGCAGCAACTGCGGCTTTGGCAGCCTGAACGAGCTTGATGAATCCGGCTTCGTCGTAGATGGCGATTTCGGAAAGCATTTTGCGGTTCAGCGAAATGTTGGCTTTGATCAGTCCGTCAATGAAGCGGCTGTAGCTGATTTCGTTGGCTTTGCAGGCGGCGTTGATGCGGACGGTCCAGAGGCGGCGGAAGTTGCGCTTTTTCTGTTTGCGATGGACAAAGGCCATCGCCTGGGCGCGGTCTACCGATTCGGTAGCCATCCGGAAAAGTTTGCTGCGGTTACCGTAGAATCCTTTGGCGAGATCTAAACGGGATTTTCTGCGACGGCGCGACGCCGGGGCGTTAGTTGCTCTTGGCATGGTTCATACTCCTTAACAAATTAAGCGTAGGGGATGGTGCGGGAAATGCGTTTTTCGTCGGTGGCAGCAACGAGATTAGTTCCACCGAGACGGCGCTTCTGTTTGCGGCTTTTGCCGGTCAGAATATGACTGCCACCCATGTGGGAATATTTCAGTTTACCGGTTCCCGTTTTCTTAAAACGTTTAGCGGCAGTCTTCTTGGTTTTAACTTTCGGCATAGTGTGCTCCTGAAAATGGTATGTAANNGGTGAGTCCAGCTTTTAAATAACTTTTTCTCGCTAGATTCCGAGGCCTCCCAGCAACCCGGCGCTGTCTTTGGTTCGGACGATGACGCCCGCCTCGGTTTTTGTCACAAAACTATGCGGCGCAACGCTGTCGAGCAGGAACACATTCCCGCCGATCACCGAGTGGTGTCCAATGACGGTTTTACCTCCCAATACGGTGGTATTGGCATAAATAATGACGTGATCCTCAACCGTCGGATGGCGCTGGACGTGTTTGATCGGATTTCCGTGTTCATCCAACGGAAAGCTTTTGGCGCCGAGCGTAACACCTTGGTAGATTTTAACGCCGGCGCCGGTTTTTGCGGTTTCGCCAATCACAACACCGGTGCCGTGGTCTATGAAAAACCCGCTGCCAATGGTGGCGCCCGGATGAATATCGATTCCCGCTTTGGCGTGAGTCCATTCATTCATAATGCGCGGAATGATCGGTACATCGAGGCGGTACAGCTCATGCGCAATCCGGTGAGAGGTGATGGCCAGCAGTCCGGGATAGGCCAGTTTCACTTCCGCAAAGCTTAGGGCCGCCGGGTCTCCGGCGTAGGCGGCTTTCACGTCGTCAATCAGCATGGTGCGGATGGCTGGAAGCTTCGCTAGGAACTCATCCAGAATCCGCCGGGCCTCTTTCGGTACATCCGGCAGGGGCTTCGCTCCGGAGCGGCAGGCGGATTCAGACTGCCAGCGGAACGGGACGGTGCGCTCAAGTTCGGGCAGAAGCTTTGTAGAAACCTCTTTGAGCTGTTTTTCGAAATAAGGGCCGAGGGCCTCTTCTGCAGCGGGATTCATTTTGGGAAACATCACATGGATGAGAATCTTGAGTGCTTCGACAACATGACCGGCGGAGGGATAATTCCACAGTACATTGTCCGGGCGGTCGTCATGTCCGGTTAAATAAAGACCGGACAGCGCCTTGGCCGCTTCGGTTACAGCTGAAGGTGTCTTGTGCATAAGTGAGCAGTTAAGTGGGGATTGCTTTCGGTTTCAAGTTCCAAGTTCAAGAACCTCCATGGAATATGATGGAACGCGGGATGGATCAATGAAGACCGAAAGACCCGTGTGCCTAGAATCAAAACAGCAACGGCGACAGGGTTCGCTTTTCGATATTCTTTGCCAATACCACGTTGACCGTCTTTTTATCACGTGCTAGCTTCTCACGCTTTCATTGATGTCGGGGTGTAGCTCAGACTGGTAGAGCGCTGCCTTCGGGAGGCAGAAGTCGCAGGTTCAAATCCTGTCACCCCGACCACCTTCTGTTGGCTCTTCCCACAGACGGGGGCAAGGGCGATTTTTTAACCACATAAGACAACTACCCACAACCGGTAATGGTCGCTTCGCTCCGGCGGTCAAAATTTCTGAACCCATAGGCTCTCCTCTGAATCATTTCCATCTTCGTATGGAATTCCTCTGTAATGCCGTTGTTCTTTGTGAACCGCCGCATCCGCGCGATTTCATCGCGCCACGCATGCAGCGTCCGACCCAGCGCACGGAAGGCGGCATATATCTTAGAATATCCTGTTGATGACATAGCTTTTCCATTCAGGAACTGTTGCCGTAACATTTGGCAGTAATCACACATTGCCAACCGCGATCCACTATAAAGTTGAAATGTCTTCAGTTGTAAAAAATGTACTGCGGACATTTAAAAATATTATGGGTACCTTTGCGGAAAAATAATGTAGTCGATTCTCTTTTGCCTAATAAAACGTATCAGAATGACTCCTTTGTCCATAAAAATGACTGGTTAGTTTATTGTTAACTTTTACTTGTTCGTTCAAATTAACTACTGAAGGTAAAGTTTTATCTGATAATGAAATTTATAAAAATGCGTAGGTTCAATTAGAAATGGATATTTTCATCAGAGCTAATTGAACGAAACAGCTAAAATATAAATAGTAGTAATGAACCGTCCGGGGAGGTGTTATGAGCAGTCAATATTGGCCTGTTTATACTGTAAATAATCTAGATTTCTTGAAGAACGCGGGCCACCTTCACTCTTTTTTCTAGGCCTTAAATTACACACAATAGACCAAATCATCCACCCGATCAGTATTTCTAATCTACAATTTTATGGTACAATAATTATTAATTAAAAACACAGGTTCTCGTGTGTGTGACAGTAATATTTTTATAACGAAATGCTCTGACGGATGACTTTTTGGAGGATTGAATCAGTGGGTGAATAAAATATGAAACGATGATGAAAATTGGGAGGCACTATGAGCAGTCAGTTCTATCGGATGTGTAGGAAAAGTCTATTAGGCGTAGTATTAGTTCTGTTATCTTCCCCGGCGATTGCCGGGATGGTTTTCATTATCCTGTGTTCTCCCGTTCCGGCCCCTGCCGCTTTGGTAGCGCACTGGACATTTGACCAAGATTATTCCAGCGAGGTGAACGGCTCGCTATTCGGTGCCGCGGCACAGGGCTCTCCCTCCATCAGCACCAATACTCCGGCACTGGGGCAGGGATGCCTGTTTCTGAACAACAGTGGGGGCGCCATCTCCGGTCTGTCCATTTCCAACGCCAATCTTCTAGCGATCGGTACAAACAGCTGGACAGCCACCTTTTGGATGAAACGTGTCGGACGGGCTCCGTCGGCTACAAGCGATAATTACGGAACAGCACTTGCTGCAGGATGGAATCTGTATATTCAGGATCGCGGCAGTCCGCGTGAGATCCGAACCTACTGTTCCTCGGCCCTGTCCAGCAGCCCTGCGCGGGCGGCATACGAAGCACCGACCGGAACCTGGAGTTTTGTGGCGGTGGTGTTTGATCGCAACGCGCTGACCAACCGGATCTACCGATATAATACCGCGGAAGCCAACCCGGAGCTGGTGCTGGAAAAGGAATCGGCACTCAGTGCCGGTTATAATGTCTCCTTCAGTGATTTTACCGTTGGCTTTGTCAACAGCACGGCTCCGTCGCAGGCCTTTGACGGATACCTAGATGATCTGTGCGTTTATGACCATGCACTGAGCAGCGAAGAGATTGAGCAACTGATCGGCATGCCAGGCGGTGAGTCCTCTCTGCCGTGGAAGGCTGACTATCAGATTTATAATCCGACCGTCACACAGGGAATCATCTGTGATTACAATCAGGGCGGACTTCGTTACAAACATTGCAGCTCGATTGCCAAATTCAAGGGCAAGTGGATCTCAGTGTTTAATGCGAATACAGTGCCGAAGGAGTCGGAGCTGGGTCAGTTAATATATATGAGCGTGAGCACCAATGGGCTGGATTGGGGCGATCCGGAACTTGCATTTGCCTCCACCAATCGAAGCGAAACCATGGTTCCAACCTATCTTCCGGCTGTGAGAGCTCAATGGCAGCCGAATTTGATTCTTAGTCCGGACAGCAATCAGTTGTGGTGTATCTGGTCACAGCTTGCGGTTGGTGATGTATATAGACCTTTGTGGCACGGTGCGTATTTTTCTGTTTTGAGCGATCCGGATGGAAAATGGAGTAATACCCGCCTGCTTTGGACGAATAGTCTTGGATTCACGGATCCCGATGTTTTTATGGATGTTGATACGCCGTCTGTTGTAACAAACTATCGCATNNGGATCCTGACGCTCCGACAAACGTTTGGAACGCCATCAAGCGGGCAAGTGTGATCTATTCCGATGATGACGGTGCAACCTGGAATTACAGCGAGGGCACGACGGTGCCGGATGCGAAGTGGACCCCATGGGAGCCGACTGTCTGGGAACAGCCGAATGGAAATATCGGTATGTTTTTCCGGAACAATGACACCCGGGCCGATGCGATTACTCCGGCGGAAGCCATGTATTATTCAGAGAGTAGTGACGGCGGCATCACTTGGACAACGCCGGAATATGTTACTCAGGAAGGACTGATTTCTCTGATGCAGGTTAACCGGGCGACGTTCAGCATGGGCAGTGAGCCGGCGAATTGGGACTGGTATGTTATGGCCCAAAATGACTGGCCCCATCAGCAGCCAATGGGTGAGCCGAGCAGCGGGCGCGACCGTTTTGATCTTTCGCTGTTCTTTAACCGTGGCGGCGAGTCGCAGTTTGTTCCGGGGCTGATGTTTTCGGACTACCAAGTGGGCTGTTATCCAAAAATCAGTGTGGAGACCAATTCCTGTACAGTTTCCTGGACGACCGGAGTCGGGAATAACTGCGAACATGTGACCAAAGTGTCTCCGCTTCCCGATGTAAACACCAATTATGTCTTCCCGCGCAAACGGGCGTATAATGACACCTATCGTCCCGCGCTGGATTCGGACGGGCTCTACCGTTTTCAGGGGGATCAATATATTTCGTGTTCCACTCAGGTTAAATTTTATACAAAATTCAGTTTTGGGACTTGGACCTACCACAATATTTTCGGTCCGATTGCCGATACAGAGGATACGTCAGGCACTCCGGGCGTGTTGTTCCTCGGATACGGCGGACGTCCGGCGCTGAATATCCCGGGAGTCGGTTATATTTATCCGGATGTCCCGACCAACACCTCCTACAGCCCGATCTATGTACCCATTGATGACTGGTATTACTGGGGAGTCAGTTGTGATCTAAGCGCCGGTACGGTTGATTTTTATATACGTGGGCTGGATATCCATGGGGCTACCGGCGAGTTTTACTGGCACCAGCAGAAGACTTTCAATTCCGCGTCAGTCAATCTTTCTGCGCTGTACAACGACATGCAGCTCGGGAAAATGTTTCCGACGGATACCCGCACACTTCTTCCTGTGACGTATTCCGGTTTCTGTGGAACCATTCGGCTGTTTGAGTTTTATGAGAACCGCTGTCTGAGTGAAGAGCAGCAGAATTATATCTTTAATAAATGCCGGAGTGAATTCGGATTCGCTGCGGCCAGTCCGTCAAGTGCTCCGTCCACACCGAAGATCTATTATAATCCGGTCGTCAATCCGACATTAAGCGGATTCGAACTGCCTGCTGGAAGTCTGAACGGAACGTATGAGATTGATACCACCAACAACACCCTTCAGCTCAACGGTGAAATGAGCGCCGGGCTGGATGTGGCCCATCATGAGATTCTTGAAGGTGATGCGGTTGACGTGGCCTTTTCCTTCCAAGCTTTGTACGGCAACCCCGGTACGGTTTTCACCTGCGGGGATTACAACAATCCGGTTCGGCTAAA
>DINM01000046.1 GCA_002423675.1 Verrucomicrobia bacterium UBA5540 | reverse complement strand
CCATTGTGGTTTATGACCCCGCGCCGCAGGCACGCTTTTCCGGTACAGAAAAAATTCCGGCGGAGCGTCCGCAGTTTTCCGGATTCATTTTTAAAATCCAACCGAACATGGATCCGAAACATCGCGACCAGATCGCTTTTCTGCGTATCTGCTCCGGATGCTTCACTCGCGACATGCGCGTGACGCACTCCCGCACCGGCGAACTGGTGCGATTGTCCAGCTCCCACCGTGTGTTCGCCAAAGAGCGCGAAACGGTTGAAACCGCCTATCCGGGCGATGTAATCGGATTGGTCGGCCATTCCGGCTTCGGTATCGGTGACACGCTGACGGAAAATCCGTCCATTCTGTATGACGAAATGCCGCAGTTTGCTCCCGAATGTTTTTCGATGCTCTACAACCCGATTCCTTCTCAATACAAACGCTTCCAGGCCGGTGTGAAACATCTGCTTCAGGAAGGGGCGTTACAGGCATTCTATTTTGCGGATCAGGCACAAAACGCACCATTGCTGGGCGCGGTCGGCGTTTTGCAGTTTGAGGTATTTAAATACCGGCTGGAGAACGAATATGGCGCGACTGCCCGGCTCGAACCGGCTCCTTATAAAATCATTCGCTGGGTGGATGAATCTGCGGGTCCGTCTTCAGTCGTTACCGAATCCATGCTGCCGCCCAGCTGTCGTCTTCTACTGGATTCCTCAAACCGCAAAGTGATGCTGTTTGACTCTAAATGGATCGTGAAATTTTTCTGCGAACGCAACCCGGATGTCTGCCTGCACGCTTTGCCATCCGCCATTAAGCGCGCAACCAACGACTAGCCCGCGGTGTAAATCAGATAGAGCCCGGCCAGCAGAACCAGAATCCCGCAAAATTTCCGCAGACGCATTGCGCCTTTGGAATTTTCGTTCCAGTGCCGGTAGTTACGGATGAACCCGGTCGACATCCCCGCCAGCACAATAACCGCGCAGTGGCCAAGAGCAAACAGTAGCAGAATCAACAGTGCATAAACCGGCGCAGTCGAGCTCAGCTTGAAGNNCAGAACCGGTGCCATAAACGCGAACGCGCACGGCCCGAGTGCAATACCGAAAAGGAGGCCGGTACAAAATGAACTCCACGGACTGCCGGATTTCAATTGGCTTTGTTCCGGTTTCTTCCAGGGACTGGAAAGCACGCCGAGTAGCTGGAGTCCGACCGCAAAAAAGATGGCTGCACCGATATAATTTCCGTACAGCCCGATATCTCCGAGAATCCGGCCCGCCAGCGCGGTGACCAAACCGATGATGGCGATGCTCAGCAGGATTCCGATGGCGAACAGCAATGAGACGGTGAAGACCTTGCGGGGCGTTACATCATGCTGACGGTCGACCAGTCCGATAATCAACGGAATGCTCGCCAGATGGCAGGGGCTCAGCAGAATACTCAGTATGCCCCAGACGAACGCCGCCGCCAATGCAAGTCCACTGGAGGCATCAATCGCATGCGTAAGTTGCGTGAAAAGATCTGTCATAGAGTCACACCGAGTTCAGCCCATTTTTTAACGATGTCTTCTTTAGCTCCCAAAAAGAAANNAACGATGTCTTCTTTAGAGATAAATCCCTCGTGACGGAACAGTTCGTTTCCCTGCGCATCGAAAAAGATCTGTGTCGGAATCATACGGATCTTATAGTGCTCCGCTTTATCAGCCTGTTCATGAACGTCGAAATACCGAACGATAAGATTCTTTCCATATGTCTGTGTCATGTCATCCAGCACCAGATCCATCATTTTGCAGGTGGCGCATTGTCCCGCTCCAAAATCGACCAATTGGGGCAGAACCCGCTTGTCTTCGGCCGTATCCGGCGGTAATGGAACATTCTGTGGCCCCGTCACTTTCGCGGCAGCGTATTCCGGCGGAGTGGCACAAGAGCCATCCACACAGGCCGCGGCACGGCGCTTCATAAATTTCTGGAATTCCACCGTAACGATCACTGCCGCGACGAGCAGTCCGACCGTGATCAGTTTTTGTTTAATTGATTTTTTCATAAACACTCCATGGATTTATTTCAGGGTTTTAACAGGTTGGGTACGGGTTGGGAAGAGCGCTCGGCAGATCGGGCATTTCGTTCCATCACAACCACGCGCTGTGCAGTATTCCCGGCCGTATAGAATCAGCTGGATGTGCAGCTTGTTCCAGCGCTCTGGCGGAAAGAGCTTTTTGAGATCCTTTTCTGTCTGTTCAACATTCTTACCGTTCGTCAGTTTCCAGCGCTGTGCCAGACGGTGAATGTGCGTATCGACCGGAAAGGCCGGAACGCCGAATGCCTGCGCCATAATCACCGAAGCGGTTTTATGCCCGACGCCCGGCAGATTTTCCAAACCTTGGAAACTGTCCGGCACCTTGCCGCCGTGTTCCGCCACCAGCCTTTTCGACATCTCAAAAATGGATTTTGATTTGGTATTCGCCAGCCCGCAGGTCGCGATCAGCTTCAGAATTTTTTCCCGCCCGAGCCTCACCATTTTTTCCGGTGTGTCGGCTTTGGCGAACAGGGCAGGGGTTACTTCATTTACCCGCTTATCGGTGCACTGCGCGGAAAGCACCACAGCAACCAGCAGCGTGTAGGCATCCTTATGACGTAACGGCACATCAACCGACGGATACAGCGCATCCAGCTTCTGTCCGATAAAATCCGCCCGTTCCTTTTTCGTCTTCATTTATGCCGTATTCTACGGTATCTTCGCGGCATGAAACGCCATAAATTCGTAAAACTGATGNNGCTCAAGCGGGCCAAAGGAAAACCCGCAACCCGCGGCGAAGCTTTCGCTTCCGCCAACATTGCACTCTGTAAATACTGGGGTAAGCGCGACGCCGATCTCAACCTGCCGGTCAACTCCAGCCTCTCCATCTCGCTCGGCAAGCTCGGCACAAAGACAACCGTCAAGTTTGCCAAAACCGCCGACCGTATTTTTCTCAACGGCAGGCCGGCCCCGAAAGATTTCGCCGCACGGATTTCCGCCTATCTGGATCTGTTCCGTGCCGACGGACAGTTTTTTGAAGTCCGCACCAAAAACAACATTCCGACCGCCGCCGGTTTGGCATCCTCGGCCTCCGGCTTCGCCGCGCTCGTCAAAGCGCTCGATCAGCTCTTCGGCTGGGGCTTTAATCCGCGCGAACTTTCCATGCTTGCGCGGATCGGCAGCGGCAGCGCAACCCGCTCGCTCTACGACGGCTTTGCGGTCTGGCATGCTGGCGTCCGGGCCGACGGCATGGACAGCTACGCCGAATCCTTCTCTGGTGCTGGGAAAAATAAAGGGGTGCNNGGGTGCAGGCTCAGCCTGCTTCCAATGCTTGGAAAAATCTGCGCGTTGGCATCCTCGAAGTTTCCAAGGTTCGGAAAAAAACCGGCTCCACCGACGGCATGAACCATACCGTCGAAACATCGGAGCTTTATGAATCGTGGATCGCGCAGGCCGACTGCGACTTTGACGAGCTGCGCACTGCCGTCGCCGCGCAGGATTTTACATTGCTGGGCGAGACAGCAGAAAACAATGCGCTCGCCATGCACGCCACCATGCTGGCCGCCTGGCCGCCGCTCTGCTACTGGAAACCGCAGACGCTCGCCCTCATGCAGAAAGTCTGGCAGGCGCGCGAAAACGGACTGGAGATCTATTTCACCATCGATGCCGGCCCGAACCTCAAACTGCTCTTCCTGAAAGAAAATCAGGCCGTAGTCAAAAAACTTTTCCCCAAAGTTCAAATCATCAATCCGTTCGGATAACCACGAAATACACAAAAGGGTTATGATAGGGCTTCTGAATCCGGGAAATTCATTTTCGTGTGTTTAGTGTATTTTGTGGTTAACTTCTTCCATGCCTGAACTTCCAGAAGTTGAAACCATCCGCCGTCAGCTCTGCGCCGCAGGCGTAGAAGGGCGCGTCATCGAAAAGACTCACATTGAGTGGCCGCGCACCGTTGAGCCGCTAAGTCCGGGGACCTTCCAAAAACAGGTGCAGGGGCGTAAGCTCAAAAAGATTGATCGTCACGGAAAATGGCTGATTTTTCAGCTGAGCGGAAATGAAAACCTGCTGGTGCATCTACGCATGACCGGTGGGTTTTATCTGTCGCACGGTGCGGTGAAGAAGGGGCCGCACGACCGCGCGATTCTTCAACTGAACGGAGGACTCAATCTGCACTTCCGCGATCCACGCAAGTTTGGACGCTGGAAGCTGGCCATTTCGCATGAAGGGCTCGGACCGGACGCACTGACTNNGGTTTGTGGCGGGTGTCGGCAACATTTACGCCGACGAAGCGCTCTTCGAAGCGCGGCTTGATCCGTGCCGGAAATCTTCTTCGCTTTCAGAGGATGAAGTTTTCAAACTTTGGAAAGCGGTGCGCCGCGTGATAGAGGCCGGTGTACGCAATGGCGGCACGTCGCTCGGCGACGGGCAGGGCAACTATGTTGATCTCAACGGCGAAGCCGGCGGGCACCGCGAAAAAGTCAAAGTGTACGGACGTGCCAG
>DINM01000097.1:9226-15157 GCA_002423675.1 Verrucomicrobia bacterium UBA5540 | reverse complement strand
CGCAGCACGCGGAGGGCGCGGGCGAGTGTATAGGTTGCCGAATCAGAGACGGATGTCTCTGGGGACGGCGAAGCCAACGGCACGGTGATGCTGAATGAAAACGTTGCGCCGTTGTCCGGTTCGCTGGATACATTCAGGCTTCCTCCCATTTTTTCAACGATCCGGCGCGAGATGGCGAGGCCGAGACCGGTACCTCCGTATTTGCGGGTATGCGATCCGTCGGCCTGTGTGAATTCCCGAAAGATGATTTTCTGCGCCTCTCTGGAGATGCCGATGCCGGTATCCTGAACGTGAAATTCGAGCGTGCATCCGGTTTCTGTTTTATTGATGCAGCGGGCCGAGACGTTGACGTGGCCTTTGTGCGTGAATTTGATGGCGTTGGCCATGAGGTTGATCAGTACCTGACGCAGGCAGCCCTCATCGGTTCGTACAGCGTCGGGCAGACCATCGGAGTCGATATGAAGATCAAGCCCTTTGCTGCTGACGGACGGTGTGAAAAATTTGCGGAGCTCATTCAGCATGGACGGAACACAAACGATTTCATCTTTCAGGGAAAATTTCCCGCTCTCAATGCGTGAAAGGTCGAGGATGTCATTGATGATGGACATCAGATTTTTTGCCGAAGCGGCGATGGTCTGGATGTAGTCCGACTGTTCCGCCGTCAGTTCAGTGTCTTCCATGAGCTGGGACATGCCGATGATGCCGTTCATGGGGGTGCGGATTTCGTGTGACATGTTGGCAAGGAATTCACTTTTACTTCGGCTGGCTTTTTCCGCGGTTTCTTTTGCGATCCGGAGCTCATTGTGCAAACGGATATCTTCGGTTTGCCGTTCATCGAGCTGTTGAATCATATTGTTGATTCCACGTTCCAGCAGGCCGAGTTCATCGAAGGATCGAACGTTTTCGATTCGCGCCTTGTAATTTCCGGTTGCCGCAGTTCGCAGGCATCGGCCGGCATTTTTAATGCGCGGCATGGTTAATCTTCGGACAAAGAACGCGCCTGTCAAAGTTGTGAGCAGGATGCACATCAGTCCGCCCGTGAAAAAAACCGAAGCGACTTCCCGTTTTTTAGCAAGAGTGCGGCGGATATCCAGTCTCATATGGAGCGCGCCGAGATAGTTGCCGTCGGCAAACAGCGGTGTGGCGGTAGACAACCAGGTGCGACCGTCCGACGNNGGTTTGTGCAGTACTGAATGCGTCCATCGCGGCGACTGACAGAGGCGTAAAGGACGTTTTCGCCGACAAGATCAGATAATGCCCGTCGGTCGCGGGCGGCGCTGTAAGGCAGAGCCCGTTGGTTCATGAGGCGTCCGGGAATCCGGGCTTGAGCCGACAGACGCCTGTCAATCTGTTGCGAGAAAAGCCGTGTACAGTAAAGACCAAGAGCGCTGAAGCTGATGGAGGCAATCAAAAAGATCACTAGGCCCAGTTTGAATGCTAGAGAGGTTGCGTTGTTTTTCATTCTGGTTGATCCAAGAGAGTTTGAGCGGCTTCTTTCGCGGTCAGTTCCCCACGAAGCAACGGGTAGAGATTGCTGAATATCCGGCTGACAGGACACTCATTTTGTTTGAGCGAAAAAACGTCCGGACCGATTTTCCGGTTTAATGACAATTTTCGTTGATACTCGGAAAAAAGGTCCTGACCGTATTCTGGATCGTACAAATTTCCGGCCAGACCGGTCGGATTCTTGGTGTAACGAACCCATTTTTCGGCAATTTCGGGCCGGCTCCAAAATTGCATCAACCGGATAGCTGCATCCCGGTTCGGACTGTTTTTCATAACGGCCCAGACCGGCATGAATCCGCCAGCGTAATGCGACTGTTTTTGAAAGCCNNTGTGCCAGACGCAGTTTTGAAAGAAGCTCCGGATCGTCCCGCTGGAGCATGTTGTACCGCCAGGTCGGATCAATCAGAAACAGAGCGTTATCTTCTGCCAGCAGCCGCGCGGCATTCTGCCAGGTATTGCTTGATGTGTTGTACACGAGCGGATGCAGATGTCCCAGTTTTTCAAAGGTGTCCAGAACCTGTTTTATTTTTCCGGCGGTACCGTCCTGTGCGGACGATAAATACAAGTTGTAGGCCAATCGGGGGAACGAGCCGGAAAGCCGGAAGTCTGCAAACGTCGCAACCGGTACTGCTGCCGTCTGGTTGTATTCATTAACCCGTCTGGCGTACGACAGAAGGTCGTCGTCGGTCATTTCCTCTTCGCGGATTTGCAGGCCCAGCTTTTTCGCAACGGACGTGTTGTACCAGAGCGCATAAAAGAACCCTTCAATATACGGGCCGGGAAGGATCCCTCCTGTATCTTTAAAGGCATCGGGGCCTTCAACAAGAAACGGTTTTTGTGTTTCCATGAATCCGGGGATCTTTGAGAAATCGACCAGATATTTCCACCCCCAGTCCGGATCGTTTAGCAGAGCGGCGGTTTGCCGGTAAATGGAAGAATCCAGCCAGATCACATCCCATTGGATATGACCGGAGCGGATCATATCCGCGATAAATGCCGCCTCCGACCGGGTGTTCTTTTGGGGCNNATGCAAGCTGGACATCGATATCCTGATTTTCAAATGTAAAATCGTCGAGAACCTCGTGCACCAGTTTTTCGCGAAGCCCTTCACCTTTCCAGTGCCCCATCCAGCGCAGGCTTTGCCTCGGCGTATCCGGGAGAATTTCCGCCTGTACGCAGGTTGCGAAACAGACGAAACCAATCAAAATATGACAAAGCTGTATGCGCCGCATAGGAGGGGGGTTTTACGGCGCCGCAATAAGCGGTTCAAGATAAATTCCTGATAAATAAATACGGTTTTTACGGCAAACTGTATTTCTCCTTTGTTTCTGCCGCGTCCTTCTGTAAATTCCCGGCTTCCAACCATTGGAAAACTTAAAGATGGAAACGGTTGCCATACTGGGAGCAGGGCTGATGGGCTCGTCGCTGGGACTCGCGCTGAGGAAGCGCGGTGTGCCGGTGCGTCTTCATGTATATGCCCGCCGCGCCGAGACCCGCGAAGCTGCCGTGAACCTCGGCATTGCCGATGCTGTTTTTTCCGATCCAGCCGCAACGGTTCAGGATGCCGATCTCATCGTTTTCTGTGTTCCGGTTCTGACTATTCCAGAGCTGGCGAAGGCCTGTCTTCCTGGATTAAAATCATGCGCGGTGCTGACGGATGTCGGCAGTACCAAAATGGAATTGAACAACCGGATGTCTGACTTATTGGCCGAAACCGGCGCTGAGTTTATCGGTTCCCATCCCATTTGCGGTTCCGAACAGCAGGGCATTGAAGCGGGCGATGTCGACCTGTACGAAGGGGCGGTTACGATTGTTACCCCCGTGATGCTGTCCACGGATTCCGCAGTGGAAAAAGTTTCCAATCTTTGGAAACGTGCGGGATCGACTGTGACGGTGATGGACGCGGCACAACACGATTGCATTCTCGCGGCAACCAGTCATCTGCCGCACGTGGTTGCGGCAGCTCTCGCGCTTTCGGCCGGCGACAACGGCCTGTTCTGCGGCAGCGGCTTTCGCGACACGACGCGCATTGCGGACGGATCGCCGCAGGTTTGGAGCGATATCGTGCGCACCAATGCNNAAATGCGCCCGCGCTGAAAGCGGCGCTGAACCATTTCCGCGGGCAGCTTGACGCCCTCGACGCGCTGATCGCAGAAGGCGACGGCGAAAAGCTATCCAACTGGTTTGCCGCCGCGCGCGATAAACGCAAGGAGCTCCTCGGTTAATGCACTCAAAAACGGTTTATCCTGTCTCAACCTTCGGCGGCGAACTGCATGTTCCCGGCGACAAGAGCGTTTCGCAACGAATTGCCATGCTGGCGGCGCTCGCCAAAGGCACGTCGGAAATCCACGGTTTTCTGCGGGGTGAAGATGCTGTGAGCACCCTGAGCGCCATGTGTTCTCTGGGGGCTTCGGCCAAGTTCAAGGGCGATGTTCTCAATATCACTGGAACCGGCGGAAAATTTATGAAACCGGCCAATCCGCTCGACATGGGGAATTCCGGCACCGGGACCCGTCTGCTGGCCGGCCTGCTGGCCGGACAGAAAATGAATGTGACGATGACGGGCGACGCCTCGCTCTCGCGCCGTCCGATGGGCCGCATCAAGATGCCGCTCGAATTGATGGGCGCGCACCTCGACCTGACCGGCGAAAAAGAAACGCTTCCGCTGACGATTCACGGATCGCCGCTTCACGGAATTCGCTATGAATTGCCGATGGCCTCGGCGCAGGTTAAATCGTGTATCCTGCTGGCCGGTCTTTTTGCCGAAGGTAAAACGACGGTGATTGAACCGCGCCCGACGCGTGACCATACCGAAAAACTTTTCCAAACATTGGAAATTCCGTTGCATATCAACGGACTCGAAATCAGTTTGAACGGCTTCGGTTCGAAAGGTCCGCAGGTCAGCGCCTGTAAGCTGACGGTGCCGGGCGATTTTTCGAGTGCCGCTTTCTGGATTGCGGCCGTCGCGGCCCGGCCCGGTGCGGAACTGATTGTGCGCGGTGTTGGATTAAACCCGCGGCGCACGGCGTTGCTGGATGTGCTCAAGCGAATGGGCGCATGGATTGAAACCGAGCTGACCGGCGATCAGGAAGATCCGATCGGTACAGTTTTTGTGCGCGGTGCATCGTTGCGCGGTACTGAAATCGGCGGCGACGAGATTCCTAATTTAATTGATGAATTGCCTATGCTGGCTGTTATCGGCGCACTGGCGACCGGTGAAACAGTGATTCGCGATGCCGCTGAACTTCGGGTTAAAGAGTCGGATCGCATCGCGGTGATGGCGAAGCATCTGAGAGCGTTCGGTGTCGATGTCGACGAACAGGCGGATGGGATAACGGTTCGCGGTCCGTCGGCGTTGCACGCTCCGGAAGAGCCGCTGGTGTCGCATGGCGATCACCGGATTACGATGTCGATGGCCATGCTGGCGACGTTTGCCGATGGCCCGGTTCAGCTGGATCAGATCGAATGCGTAGCGACGTCATATCCGGATTTTTGGACCCACTTAGAACGGCTTGGCGGAAAGACGGAGTAAATATCGAACGCGCAACCGCAGACTGACGAAGGCGGATGTTTCGGTTTTAATGATTTGAATGTGTAATGGGTTTAACGAACGAGTGATAGCGAGTGTATGAACAGACAGCGTATTATTGCAATTGACGGGCCGGCGGCATCGGGAAAATCAACGGTCGCGCGCGAAGTGGCAAAACGACTGAACTGCATCTATGTGGATTCCGGTTCGTTTTATCGTGGGGTGACCTGGAAAATGCTTCAGGCTGGGGTGAACACCAGGAATCCTCTGGCTGTTTTGCCGATCCTGCTGAAATCCAAGTGGACGTTTGACGTGCGCGACCGTGCTGTGGTCTTTGCCATTGACGGCGAAGAGCCGGGCGAGGCACTGCGCGATAAAGATGTGCGCGAAGCCGTTTCAGATATTGCCGCGATGCCGGCCGTGCGGAAATTTGTGGTTTCCAAACTTCGGAAACTGCGTCAGTTCGGTTCACTGACGANNGTCATGCCGAGCTGGTCGCCCGAGGCGAAACGGAGAAGGCGCAGGAAGTTCTGGAGTCTCTTCAGCGGCGCGATCAGAAGGATTCTTCCCGAAGGACGGCACCGTTGAAGATTGCCGACGGGGCATATGTGATTGATACCTCCGGGCACGGAATTGAAGAGGTGATACGGATTCTGATGAATCGGATTGCCGAACTGGAGAAACCGCGCAGCGATAAAATGATCAATCCAATCTGGTACCGCCTGACCTGCAAGGCGTTGGGAATGGGGCTCAAGATTTGCAACCGGTATCGTGTGTTCGGGATTCAAAACGTGCCGAAGACCGGCGGGGTGATTATTGCGTCGAACCACGCCAGTTATCTTGATCCGCCCGCGGTCGGTGCGAGCAGCCGCCGGATGCGGATGACACATTTTATG
>DINM01000097.1:5681-9154 GCA_002423675.1 Verrucomicrobia bacterium UBA5540 | reverse complement strand
GGAGGAGATTTGCGGACTGGGCGACGGGCGCGAGGCCTATCCGCTGATCGGCGAACTGATCATGAAGCGGCTTGCGGAACTGAAGGAAAAATTTGAGAAGGGACAGATTGATGAGTAAGCAGGCAAAGACGGCGATTTCCCCGACGCGGGAGGAGAATTATCCGGAATGGTATCAGCAGGTGGTGCGCGCCGCCGAGCTGGCAGAGAACAGCGATGTACGCGGCTGTATGGTCATTAAGCCGTGGGGCTATGCGCTGTGGGAAAACATCCGCACCGCGCTGGATGGTTATTTTAAAGCGACCGGCCATGTGAACGCCTATTTTCCGCTTTTTATTCCGCTGAGTTANNGGGAAATGCGCACCCGCCTGTTTCTGCGTACAGCGGAATTCCTCTGGCAGGAAGGCCACACCGTTCACGAAACACGGGAAGAGGCGTGGGAAGAAACCGTTAAGATGCTGAACGTTTACAAACAGTTTGCCGAAGAATATATGGCGATGCCTGTGTTGATTGGTGAAAAAACAGCCGGCGAACGTTTTCCCGGTGCGGTGAATACGCTCTGTATCGAAGCGCTTATGCAGGACTGCAAAGCGCTTCAGGCTGGAACCAGCCATTTTCTCGGCCAGAATTTCGCGAAGGCCTCCGGTATTCAATTCCAGTCGCGCGAAGGCCAGCTCGAAACGGCCTGGACGACATCGTGGGGTGTCTCGACCCGTTTGATCGGCGGAATGATTATGACGCACGCAGACGACGACGGCATGGTGATGCCGCCGCGTCTTGCGCCGTCTCACGTCGTAATTCTTCCGATTATTCATAAAGAGTCCGACGAAGCCGCCATTCTGAACTACTGTAAGGAAACCGCCGACATGCTTCACAAGCAGACTTATGCAGGTCGTCCGGTTGAAGTCGTTGTGGACAGCCGAGATATCAACGCCGGCGAAAAAGGCTGGCAGTGGGTTAAGAAGGGAATTCCTCTGCGTGTTGAAATCGGCCCTCGCGATATGGAGAACGGCGCGGTGTATGTGGCGCGTCGTGATAAGGGAGCAAAAGAAAAATACGGTCTGCCACGTATGGAGTTTGTTTCATCGATTGCGGATGTATTGGCCGATATGCAGAAAAATCTTTTTGAGCGCGCTTGTGCATTTCATGCCGCCAACACTCGCGAGATCGACAGCTGGGACGAGTTTTCCACCTTCTTTAAAGAAGGTCGCGGCGGGTTTGCGCTGGCGCATTGGGATGGAACGGAAGAGACCGAAAAGAAAATTAACGACGAATTATCTGTGACCATCCGCTGCATTCCGTTTGATTATGAACGGAGCGGTTCCGGGCTCTGTGTCCTCAGCGGGAAACCGAGCAAGGGTCGCGTGGTGTTTGCAAAAAGTTATTAGTTTTCGTCAAGGAGAACGCCATGGCTAAAGGTAGATATAGCATTAAAGGAACCAAAGACTTTCTGGTCGCGGCGGTTTTTTGCGGCTTTCTTTGCATCTGGTCGATTCGCGATGCGTGGTTCCCGACCGAAAAGGTAATGAAAAAGCATCCTTACGAAATACAGGTTGCCTTTACCGTACCTGGGGTGCTCAAGGAAATTTCGGTTAAGCCGGGCGATGAGGTTAACGGCAAGATGCTTCTTGCCAGCCTTTATGACGATAGTTATCGCGCTAAGGTCGTTGCCGATGAAGCCGCTTTCGAAACGGCCAGAGATGCAAAAGATCCTGCGGCAGAAGAAAAGATGGATGCGTTGAGGAAAGCGCGGGCTGATGTGGATGCCTGCACGCTTTATAATACAGACATTATCTGGATGAGCACACATGGTGAGGAATCGTTGCGCGGCGTGGTTAACCGGATTCTGGCCAAAACCGCAACCCATGTTGACGCCGGAACGCCGGTACTGACCGTTACGCCGACAGACTCATTTTACGCGTTTAATAAAACACTGGCCGTGCTGAGTTTCATCGGGATGATCGGGTTTTTGATTTTCCATCGGATTGCATCGCGATAAAATAGAACGGTTCAGAATAAGAGCTTGACCGCGCAAGGCACCGTACTAAGATAACCAACCTGTCTTTGAGCTGTAAACTCTTACAGCCAAGACGATTCGAAAGAGGGGATGATATGACAAAAAGAGATTTAGTGGTTCGTATTGCTGATGAAACCGGTTTGATCCAGCAGGATGTCGCCGCCATTCTCCAGAAGTNNGTTTCGCAATTTCGGCGTTTTTGAGATCAACGTTCGCAAAGCCCGTATCGGCCGTAACCCCAATAAGCCGGAAGATGTCGTAACCATTCCTGAACGGCGCGTCGTCAAATTCAAACCCGGCAAGATCATGAAACAGAAGATTACCGGCATTTAGATATGGCTTCCACCTCGTACCAACCCATCCAGGGCATGTCCGATATTGCCGCTCCGGATGTCGCTCTCTGGCAGATGATCGAACAACGCGCGCGAGAAATTTTCGCGCGTTATCGTTTTTCAGAGGTTCGCACGCCCGTCCTCGAAAAACTCGAGCTCTTCACTCATTCACTCGGCGACACCACCGACGTCGTCACNNCCCATGTTCCGTTGTGAACGCCCGCAGGCCGGACGAAAACGTCAGTTTCATCAGATCGGCGTGGAAGCTGTCGGTGCGCCCAATCCGCTCGCCGATGCCGAAGTCATCGCTTTGCAGTTGAACCTGCTCGCCGCCTGGGGGCTCGAAGGCGCGAAAATCCGTCTCAACACGATCGGCCTGCCGGAAGACCGTGTCGCGGTTCTCGAAGGCCTGCGCGAAGCCATTCGTCCACGTCTGAGTGAATTACCGGAAGACGCACAACAGCGTTTTGAAACCAACGTTTTACGTCTGCTCGACTCCAAAGATCCCGCTGTGCAGAAAATCATCGCCGACATTCCGCCGGTCATCGAATTTATGAGCGAAAGCTCACGTGCGTATCTCGACACCGTCATCAGTACGCTTAAGAAACTTGAGATCGATGTAGAGATCGACAGCTCCCTCGTGCGCGGGCTCGACTATTACGTTCACACCGTCTGGGAAGTCGTGCATGGCGGCCTCGGCGCGCAGAACGCGCTCGCAGGCGGCGGGCGCTANNCTTGCTTCTTCTTCAGATGCTACGGTTGCGCGGCATCGCCTGCGAAATGGAACTTTCCACACGTAAAGTGCAGGCGCAGATGCGACGCGCCAATAAATGTGGGGCACAGCACGTCATCATCCGTGGTGACAGTGAACTTGAAAAAGGACTTTTTGTCCTAAAAAACATGTCCGACGGTACGCAGCGCGAAGTCGAATTACCTGAACTCATTGAAAATTTAATCTCTTAACGGAATCAAAAATCTATGCACCCATTCAGAACACACACCTGCGGAGAACTCCGCAAAGAAAACGTTGGACAAACTGTACGTATCTCCGGCTGGGTCAATACCATCCGCGATCACGGCGGCGTGCTCTTTATCGACCTGCGTGATCACTACGGTATCACGCAGAT
>DINM01000097.1:5475-5644 GCA_002423675.1 Verrucomicrobia bacterium UBA5540 | reverse complement strand
TTTCCCGCATCCGCGAGCTGATGACGGGTCAGGGCTTTCTTGAATATCAGACGCCGATTCTCACCAGCTCATCGCCCGAAGGTGCGCGCGACTATCTCGTGCCCAGCCGTGTGCATCCCGGAAAATTCTACGCACTGCCGCAGGCACCGCAGCAGTTCAAACAGCTGCT
>DINM01000097.1:5187-5417 GCA_002423675.1 Verrucomicrobia bacterium UBA5540 | reverse complement strand
CCGGGCGAGTTCTACCAGCTTGATATGGAAATGAGTTTCGCCATGCAGGACGATGTCTTCGCTGTGAACGAAAAACTGCTTTCCACAATCTTCAAGGAATTCAGCACGAAGAAAGTAGACGGCATTCCGTTCACCCGCATTCCGTACCGCGAAGCGATGGAAAAATACGGCTCCGATAAGCCGGATCTTCGCAATCCGCTCGTCATGCAGGATGCCAGCGACATCTTCCG
>DINM01000097.1:470-5019 GCA_002423675.1 Verrucomicrobia bacterium UBA5540 | reverse complement strand
CTCGATGCCGCAGGGCGGCATGGACGCGCTTCTGACAAAAGACCCGCTCGATATCCTGGCGTATCAGTACGATATCGTCTGCAACGGCACCGAACTTTCGTCCGGCGCGGTGCGCAACCACAGTCCGGAAACGATGATCAAGGCCTTCGAAATTGCCGGCTACGGCAAAGAAGTTGTCGAATCCAAATTCCCGGCGCTCTACCGTGCCTTCAAATACGGCGCGCCGCCGCACGCCGGTATCGCTCCCGGCGTGGACCGCATGGTGATGCTGCTGGCCGACGAGCCNNAGGAAAAGGCGGCCGAATAGTTTCCAAACCCTGGAAACTTTTGACCTGAATTTTCCAATGCTTGGAAAAAACTGTCATGAGTAATCTAACGCGATCCGTCGTCATCCCGTTCTACAACGAAGACGAATGCGTCCGGTCTGTTTTGGAAGAAGTGAAAACTTCTCAGCCGAATGCGGAAATCATCGCCGTCGATGACGGCAGCTGCGACGGAACCTGGGCGGCGATTTGCAGTCTTTCCGGTGTGCGCGGGTTGCGGCTTACCGAAAACCGCGGACAGAGTGCGGCGATGTATGCCGGCATGCGCGCGGCGACCGGCGAGGTGATTGTGCTGATGGACGGCGACGGGCAGAACGATCCGTCCGACATTGAAAAGCTGATTGATCTGCTGGAAGGCGAAAAGCTGGATGTGGTCTGCGGTCAGCGCGTAAAGCGGCGCGACACTTTGAGTCGGCGTGTTGCATCCCGGTCGGCCAACGCGATCCGACGGAGCATTCTGAACGACGGCATCAGCGACACCGGTTGTTCCCTGAAGGCCTTCCGTCGCGAGCATGTGGAACTGCTGGTTCCGTTCAACGGCCTCCACCGCTATCTGCCGGCGATTTTTAAACACGCCGGATTGCGGATCGCCGAGACGCCGGTCAATCACCGCGCCCGCACGCAGGGCGTTTCAAAATATACGAACTGGAACCGGGCGCTGCGCGGCATTTACGATCTTTTCGGCGTCCGTTGGCTTTTGAATCGTAAAGTGGTTTATCCAAAAGTGGAGCAGCACAATGAACAATGAACTGTTTGCGATCGGTCAGTGGGTCATCACGCCGTGGAAGCTGATCGGCTATGCCGGTGTGGTTCTGTTCGGCGGACGCTGGTTTGTTCAGCTGTTTGCGTCGCACATGAAAAAGAAACCGACCTTTCCCCGGCTCTTCTGGTACATGAGCCTGTCGGGAAGCGCCTGCCTGCTGGCCTATTTCAGCTTTGGAAAAAACGATTCCGTCGGCATTTTATCCAACCTGTTTCCGGCCAGTGTCGCTGCGTACAACTTGTTTCTGGATATCACCCACCGTCACCGCACGACGGTTTAAAACTCCCACAACACCACATTTTTTCCCCTGTACGGGTGCGTGTATACGACGTTTGCGCCTTCGGGTAAGGTATCTCCTTTATGGGGATAACTGATAAACAATGCCCCTGGATGATTCTTTTCAAAATCAGCCAGTGACTGAGGGTTTTCATTCAGCACGGTAATCGGGCGTTCGAGACGCCCCAGAAACTGATACTGTCCGTGGTATTTCCCGATGTTCGCAACTGCGCGGCCCACATCCATTTCGCTTTTAATGTGCAGGGCCACTTCTTTCATATTGTAGCGTTTCATCNNGTTCTGGTTGTCTTCAAAAATTCCGAAAAAGAAAATCAGGGCCATACCGATGGCCAGCCGTTTAACCGCACTTGACGTCGAGCGGAACGGAAACAGCAGCAGAAGCACACCGGCGATCAGAAGTCCGGCTGATGCAAACCGCGTAGAGCCGGGTGCCAGTTGGCCGACATCCGAGCCGAACGTAAAGAGCGGCAGTGTTAATGCGATAAGACCCAGCAGGATGAACAGTCCTCCGAGAATTCTCACCGAGGTTTTTCCAGCGACGCCCTCGGCACGGGCAATATTTCGTCCGATCAACAGCGCTCCGGCCGGAACAAATGGAATCAGATAGTGAACCTGTTTTCCACTGATCAAAGAAAAAATAATCAAAGGCAGGCCGATCCACGCTAGACAGAATCGGGTTCCGGCATCTGCTGTTTTCAGCTTAAATTTTGCAAAGGAAGGCCGGAAAACAATCCAGGGAAAGAAGAAGAACGGAACAATTGGAAGATACCACCAGAGCGGACGGTGGTGCGGCGCTTCCGGTGACGCCACCCGGCCGACGGTTTGTCCCCACAGGATGGCTTGCCGGTAAACCTCACCGCCTTTAATCGCGGCAGGCACTGCCCACAGCAGCGCTGCCGCGAAACCGAGCACCGTAATGCCGAGAACCGCCAGAACCCATTTGATCCGTGCCGGGTTCTTNNCAGCAGTCCGCCGCCAATCCCGATTCCCAGCAAAAGCCAACCGCCGCGCTGCTGTTCGGCGGCGCGGAAAGTTCCCAGTAATCCAAGCAGAATCCAGAAGGTCAGAACCATATCGAACATAATCGCAACCGACCAGGCGTCCCAGATCGCGCACGAGGCCAGAATCAGTGAGGCACACACTGCTGTTTTCCGCTCCTGCGGCCAGAGCCGCAGGCTGATACGGTAAACAAGCATCAGGTTCAGCAGGCTGAAAAGTCCGGGAATCAGCCGCGGTGTGTAATCATTCACACCGAAAATTGCCCAGCCCGCCTGCATCAGCCAGAACAGCAACGGCGGTTTGTGAGAGTAGGGAACGCCGTTCAGGAGAGGAACAATAAAGGAATGGTGCATCCACATATCCCATGCGACTGAAACATAGCGCGTTTCATCAATCGGTGTAATCGGCAGAGCGATCATTGCACACAGGCTTATGAGCACAAGCAGCAGCAACGGCAGTTTCAAATCCTTGAACATTTGCTTCATAAACGATCCTTTTCCCAAGTTAGGCCGGCCAATGTACCGTTCCTTATTTCATTGTTCAATTGCTTCCTGCCGGTTGCGCAGGATTGTTTTTGACGTCGCGCAGAGGTGTGGATCACGATACGGAATGCTCCGCCGCTCATCAACGTTTCCAATGATTGGAAAAAGCAGGTCATCCAGTTTTTTTGCAGCGATTGTTCCGTCACCCATTTGATGCCCCGGATGCGTCTCGCCGATCACAAAACCCGCGGCACGCATCGCGCCGCGCACCGGAAGGGAAGATGAATACGTCAGCAACACGCCGTCCGGTTTTATCACGCGATACAGCTGTTGAAAAAAATCTACCGTCCACAATTCCGGACAGTGTTGGCTCGAAAACGGATCGTGAAAGACAATATCCATTGAGTTGTCGGGAATTTGCTGGATTAGATAACGCGCATCGCCCCAGTGAAGAGAGATTGATGAATGATGATGGATGAATGATGAGTGGAGAAGCAATTCTGACAAAACTTCCCGCCAATCGACCGGATCAGTTTCCAATGTTTGGAAAAACTGCGATGCGGCGCGAACCACCCGCTTATCCATTTCCAGCGCGGTGATATCGAGTTGATGTTTTGCGCCATCGGCCGCACACAACGCAGCCAACGAGTTGTTGCCGAGCCCGAAGCNNCTTTTTCTCCGCCTCCAACCGTGCGCCGCTCTTTGTGTGATAGTGCTCTTTCCAATCATTGGAAAAAAAGGTAACTGAGCCGTCGTCGGTTTTTACAAGCTTTGGAACTTTTTCGTCTGATTTTTCCAAACATTGGAAAAGATCGCCTTGGCGGATTTGACAACACGTCATTTGCTGAATCACGTAGTCGAGAAACTGACCTTTTTCCAGATGCCAGTGAGGGGCAATCAGCTGATCGTCCGGCGTATCGGTCGAAATCCGCATCACCGGAATATCGGCTGGAATTCTCCGGAGAAAATCCATCAGCGCTTCGGCATATTCCCAATGACTTAGTGTCGGCGGTGGACTTTCCGCCAGTGCGGTTCCCTTGACGACATGCAGGTTATGAATCTTGATTCCGGAGATTGGAAGTGTTGCCAACTCGTCCGCTGTGTTTTTCCAATCATTGGAAACTTCGCCCGGCAGGCCGATGATCACATGCGGCGCGACGTGAATGTCGCGTTCCGCGAGGTCGAGAATCGCCTTTTTGCTGCATGCCCAGTCGTGGCCGCGGTTGATCCGCTTGAGCGTTTCGTCGTTGGTTGTCTGAACACCGAGCTCCACCCAGACTTCGGTTTTTTCTTTCAGCGCTTCCAGANNGGAGGTCGCCAGCTGAACCGGAACGCGGAACAGCGCATCGCCGTACCGCTCAATCATCCACTGCTTGTATTGATTAAATGGGAACATTTTATGAACCACTAATTTTCACTAATTCTCACTGATCTAACATCTCAATTAGTGCCCATTAGTGTGAATTAGTGGTTAGAATTTTTGGGACGAGTTCAGCGATTTGGTCGGGTTTGACTACACCCGGTTCAAGGTTCATGGCGTTGGAGGTTCCGCAGGCGAGGCCGAAGACAAAGGCTTCGACCAGCGAATGACCTTTGCTCAGTGCGTAGGCGGTTCCGGCGCTGACCGAGTCGCCGCTTCCGATTGGATTGAGCGCTTTGATCTGCGGAACTGCAAAGGTGTACGC
>DINM01000097.1:0-447 GCA_002423675.1 Verrucomicrobia bacterium UBA5540 | reverse complement strand
TGGATTTCCGTAAAGGTTTTGACGAACGCTTTCCACTCGCGGGCGGAGAGCGGAGCGGTGTTTTCAACCAGCTCAGTGCATCCGTCGTGATCGTCCGAAAGCAGAGTCTGGCAGATACGGGTTTCGGCCTTGGTTTCGACCCAGTGGCAGGGAAGCTTTTCAGCTTCGAGCAGATCGCGGACGGTATCGCCGTTGGCACCTCCTGCGAAACTGAGCATCAGGGGATCGGCACCGAGAATTTTAAGCACCCGGGCGGTATTGGTCACTTTGCCGCTGGCGGCAACGGATACCTTGCGGGCGCGGTTCACCTCGTATGGGCGGAACGAGGTATATTCAATCGTGCGCTGAAGCGCCGGAAAAAATCCACAACACAAAATTTTCATGAGGGAGACTTTAACCGCGAATGGACGCGAATAAACGCAAATTTAGGAGGGAAAGTTTACATTC
>DINM01000045.1 GCA_002423675.1 Verrucomicrobia bacterium UBA5540 | reverse complement strand
AGCATCCTCGCCGTTGTCAGAAAAATCATCGGCGGTATATTTTTCCCAGCCAATTATCTCCTGCGCATGGCGCTGCCGCTCTTTACGCTCGCCGGTGGACTCACGTTGGCTTCCAACCATTGGAAACTTCTGCAAACTTTCGATGCCCGCTGGCTCAATATCGTCACGCTTTTTGAACTCGGCGCGCTTTATACCCTCTTGTTCCTTGTCAGCATCCGGGTCTTCCGCCTCGTCAAAGAAGAAGACGTCTCCGACTTCCGCGCTCTCGACATCAAAAAGCTCAACTTCATCTTCGACCTGCTCAGCCCGCGCGAAAAATAACCGCGGTTTCCAAACCTTGGAACTTCAACCGCGAATGAACGCGAATAATCGCGAACGGGTTCCGACCTTTGAAAGGGTTCTTCCAATGCCTGGAAAAATTTGCGTTCATTCGCGTTCATTCGCGGTTAAACACTCCAAACATTGGAAAGTGGAGCATTTCCGGCTTTGCCGGACGGGGCATTCAGTGTTTAATCCCCGCCTATGTTGGCAAAACGAATTATCCCTTGTTTAGATGTAACCGGCGGCCGCGTCGTCAAAGGCGTACAATTCGTCGAACTGCGCGATGCCGGCGATCCGGTGGAATGCGCCAAGGCCTACGAAGCGCAGGGCGCGGACGAATTGACTTTTCTCGACATCACCGCCTCCAGCGACGGGCGCGNNACCGTCGGCGGCGGCATCCGCACGCCCGCCGACGTCCGCCGCATGCTAAACGCCGGCGCCGACAAAGTCTCCTTCAATACCGCCGCCATCAACAATCCGGACATTCTCAACCAGTGCTCCGAACAGTTTGGTTCGCAGTGTACTGTCCTTGCCATCGACGCCCGTCGCAACGAAAAGGGCGGCTGGACGGTTTACACACATGGCGGGCGTAACCCGACCGAACTCGATGCCGTGAAGTGGGCGGTTGAAGGCACGCAGCGCGGGGCCGGTGAAATCCTGCTCACCAGCATGGACCGNNAGGCACCAAAAACGGCTACGATTTGAAACTCACCCGCGCCATCTCCGAAGCTGTCGGCGTACCCGTTATCGCCTCCGGCGGCGCAGGAACGTTGGATCATCTGGTCGAAGCCGTCACCGTTGGTAAAGCCGACGCTGTCCTCGCCGCCTCCATCTTCCACTTCGGTGAATTCACCATCCGCGAAGTCAAAGAATACATGCGCTCAAAGGGCGTGACGGTGCGGGTGTAATTATTTTACCGATACGTCTGAAAGGAGCCTGAGCGGGTACGGATAGGCTCACGTGACTTGTTCGCCCATTGTTAATTGGGCAAATTTCTGATCACCGGTCTTTAAGTAGATTTCGATTTGTGAAATGTGAATTATCCAGTAAATCACAGATGTTGCGAGAATGGAAAAGAGATGAGGTAGTATTTTAAAGTTGTCAGGATTGTAGATTATCAACGAAATGCCGCTACAGAGAAAAATCCAGTTAAAAACTGAAAGGAAAAGAATCATTTGATAATCAGCAGAACGATAGCTTTTTACAGGGACTTCTTTTAACTGCGGATAATCGTGCGGAAGTCCAAGTTGTTGTGCATATATTTCTCGAATTTTACGAATAGACCGACAAAAGAACATTTCTGAAATACGAGTTGATGCAAGGTTTTTTAGAATTACATAGCCAATTAGGCATGTTCCCAGCACGATTAAACCGAGAATGTGGTTTAATCCAACACTGTTGACGATCTCTTCACCAATTGATTTCCCTGGTAATTTGAGAACGGCTAAAATTACCCCCGCAATGGCAGAGAATAATGTAATGAATAATCGCTGGTACGACAGCTTATACTCGGAGAGCTTATCGATCATCTTGATATTTTGCTCGTAGTCTATACAGAGAAACTCGTGAACACAGTCTCCGCAATCGCTTTCTTTTCCTAAGCTAATAGTATGTTTCATTTATTGTCCTTATTAGTCGTGGCGAACGTTGTTTATGCATCATGCCGGAATTACCGGACGCTGAATTGCGGGAATCGTAAATTCTTTTTTAGTTTTGGTCAAAGTATTTTATTTTTGTTTTTAAAGGCAAAGAAATATCCGATTTTTATCTTTTTCCTCCGTTTTCGCAGACGCGATTGTTGCCGTGTAAAAATATAAATCATTATCAAAACGGGTAAAAGTTGGTTTGAAAATGAAGCTTGCGCACCATGGGCAGTCATCCGAAAAGCCCGCTCGACACGCTTTGACGGGAAGAGGGCTTGGTCGGGACGGGTTCAGTGTGTATATTGACGCTTTTTAAATGGAGAACACTATGAGCAAGGAATTGGAAGAAGGACTGAAACTCGAACTCGACTGGAACAAGTTGGAGAAAGCGGTTGCCGGAACTAAAGGAATTATTCCGGTCGCGGTGCAGAACGCCGACACCAAGGAAGTGATACTGGTCGCTTACATCAACCAGCTGGCATTTGAAGAATCGCTGAAGCGCAAAATGCTGGTGCTGTGGAGTTCGTCGCGTCAAGAGCTGTGGGTGAAGGGGCTGACTTCCGGCGAAACCTTTGAATTGCTCGAAGCGCGCGTCAACTGCGAGCAGAACTCGCTGCTGTTTATCGTACGTCCAAACCGCGGTGGCATTTGCCACACCAAAAACGAAAAGGGCGAGCCGCGCGACTGCTACTACCGCAAAATCAATTTGGAAACACAGGAACTCGAAAATCTCGATCCATGATTTCGCGGCGATTTGGGCGCACCTGCTATGTTGCAAAAGGTTCTCGGTAGGATTTCTACAGCGTCACTTTTTGCCGCCGTGCATCTGCACCCAACTGGCCGCGAATTCGAGGGCAGCTTTCCAAACATTGGAAGAAATTATTCCAATAATTGGGAAAATCCGTGCTAATCTGCGAAATCCGCGGTTAAAAAATTCCAAGGATTGGAAACTATGGATAAATCCGCATTGCTCCGCGCTGTGATTGCCGAGCTGGAAAGCGAGCTGGTTCGCCAGCAGGAAGCCAATAAGCAGGCTTCTGCTGGCGCGACCGACGGCGAGGCGCGCGCCGAAACCAAGTGGGATACCTGCGGGCTGGAGTCCTCCTATCTGGCGCGCGGCTATGCGCTTCAATTCAAGGCGCTGGTTGCGGATCTCGAGGATCTGCGGACGTTTATGATTCCGGTTTATGAAGGACTGCCGATCGGTCCCGGTGCGCTGATTGAAACGGAGCTGGATAAAGAAAAAATGATCTGCTTCCTGCTTCCCTGTGCGGGCGGAACCGAAGTGCAGTTTGACGGGAAAGCCGTCAGCGTGATTACACCGACGTCGCCGATCGGCGCGGCGCTGATCGACAAAAAGCAGGGCGACACG
>DINM01000108.1 GCA_002423675.1 Verrucomicrobia bacterium UBA5540 | reverse complement strand
ATGGACGAATGTCTATTTGCCAGCGCCGCTGGGCCCGACCAGTGCGGTGCCCGAACCCGCCGGAATAGAGATGTTGACTTTGCGGAGCACCGGCGTTCCCGGTGTATAGCTAAAGGTCGCATCACTCAGAGAAATCCCCGTTCGGGTCGCGTCGAATGCAACTGGAGATTCCGGTTCCGGAATCGTGTCGTCCGCGTGCAGGATGTACTCAATACGCGCTACCGATGCTTCGCCGCGTTTAATCTGGTTGTGGATTACACCGAACTTCTTGATCGGATCGTAGGTCATATAGAGCGCCGTGAGCAGCGGAAGCAGATCTTCGAGTTTGAGCTGAACACCGGCGGCATAAAAAATCGCCACGGAAATTCCAATCGTGGAAAACCATTCCAGCATTGGTGAAAGCATACTGCTGTACTTCACAGCTTTCAGCGAATAACGGGCGATCGTTTCGATTAGATCAGTAAAACGGACAGTTTCTCTTCCTTGGAGGTTAAACGCCCGGACCTCGCGCGCCGCGCCTAGATTTTCATTGAGCGCACTCGAAAGATTTCCCGCATTGCTCTGCACCAGTCGCGCCCGTGACAGCGCTTTTTTCCCGATCAGACGGATCGGCAAAACGCAGAGCGGAACAATACCCAGCGCAAACAGGACAAAAATAAACTCCTTCTTCTGCAGCGCCAAATAAGCCAATGCACAAATGGCGCTCAGAAACTGGATAGGCTGCTTAATCAAGTCGTTCGATACGCCGGTCACCACCGTCTGAACTCCAACCGTATCCCCTAATGCACGGGCCATCAGGTCGCCGACATGCGTCTTTCCGAAAAACGAGAGGGGCAGGGATTGCAGCTTGGCAAAAACCCTGGATTGCAGCTGGATCAGCACCCGCACACCGCAAAAGGCAGAAAGATAACTATTGAAAAATCCGGCGATGCCTCGCAGTAAAAAAGCCGCCGGCATCAACAATACTGCACCGATCAGCACCCATTTATTCGGAACCGTATCCCCGAAAACTTTCGGTAGAATTTTGTACGCCATCAACGGAAAGCCGAACCCGCTGGCCGCGCCGTAAATCATCCCGCAAACCAGCGCTCCGATAAAGTGCCATTTCACCGGTTTCAGCAAAGCAAAGTACGGGGCGAATGTCCGGACGATCTCCGGGACTTTTAAATCAGATTTTTTCATGGGATAGGGTTATACCTCTTCCAAGGGTTGGAAAACTTATTCTTGAAAGACGCCCATGGCACGGAATTTATCGTAGCGAGCGTTCATCAGCTGTTCAGAAGGCTTGGCTTGCAACTCGGCCAGATTACGCAAAAGAGCCGCTTTCAGGTTTTCGGCGGCGGCTTTTGGATCGGTATGCGCCCCGCCCTTTGGCTCGGGTACAATCTCGTCGGCCAGCTTGTTTTCGATCAGATGCTGCGCGGTGATTTTTAGTGCTTCGGCCGATTTATCGGCATAAGCGCGGTCTTTGAAGAGAATCGCAGCGCAACCTTCAGGAGAAATCACAGAATAGTAGGCATGTTCGAAAATCAGGATGCGATCGCCGATGCCGATACCGAGCGCCCCTCCCGATCCGCCTTCGCCAATGATCGCAACGATCACCGGCACGCGCAGATTGAACATTTCGCGCAAATTGACAGCAATCGCTTCCGCGATATGGCGCTCTTCGGATTCGAGACCTGGAAATGCACCGGGGGTGTCGATCAGTGTAATAATCGGAACGTTGAACTTATCGGCCATCTTCATCAAACGCAGCGCTTTACGGTAGCCTTCCGGATAAGCGCAACCAAAGTTGCACTCCAGATTGCTTTTGGTATCCCGCCCTTTCTGCGAGCCGATAATCATCACTTTCTGTCCGTCGATCTTCGCAAAACCGCCGATGATGGCGCGGTCATCAGCATGAATGCGGTCACCGTGGATTTCGACAAAATCGGTCGTCATGTTTTTAATGTAGTCCAGCGTGTAGGGCCGATCGGGATGACGGGCCACCTGAACCTTCTGCCATGCGGTCAGGTTGGTGTAAATCTGCTCGCGGGTGGCATCAATCTTTTCTCTCATGCGATCGATTTCATGCGAAACATCAATCTCCTGCGTCTTGCTAAAGCTCTCCAGCTCGTGCAGTTTTTTCTCAAGCTCAAGCACCGGTTTTTCAAAAGGCAGTGTAAAAGGAGGCATAGTTACTCCGTGGGTTAAAAAAGATTACTCGCTGATCACAACTTCGGTTCCCCGGGGAATCAGCATGAAAAGCTCTTCGACCTCTTCGTTCAGCATGCGGACACAGCCGTTACTGGTATCCGCGCCAATGCTGTCACGCAATGGCGTGCCGTGAATTCCAAAACCTTGAATTTCAGGATGAGCCGGATCTTGGATCGACATCCAGNNATCCAGCGGGTACCCAGCACATTTCGCGGATCGCCAAATTTTATAATCCCGCCGCCCGGGGGGGTCCAGTCAGGATTCTTCTGATGCACGACCGTATGAAACGTGCCGGTCGGCGTTTTCCCGTTCACACCCAGCCCGACAACATATCGCTTAATCAGCTTCCCGTTCATCGTCAAATCCAGCGTCCGGTCGGATTTGTCGACCTTCACCACAAACGGCGCGGCAGGAAGAAGCAGGCGACGTCCGGGATAAATCAGATTTCCATCGATATGATTTATCTTCCGGATCAGCTCAACCGTCGTCTTATTCTGCCGGGCAATCCGGTCGAGCGAATCACCGGGCTGAATCACATAGCTCTTTTTCTCCGGGGTCGGCGTATCTGACAGAAACAACTGCATATTCACCCGACCCTGCACGCGCAATGCGTTATTTTTAAGGCTTTCACCCGACGCGGTCGCGACGACCTCACCCAGCAGATCGCTGGCTTGTTTCAAATTACCGGAGGCCGCGAGACTCTGGGCTCGAGCGAAAAGCTGCTGGTCTTTGACATCGTTGCCGGGAACCGGCGCTACCGCCGCAGAAGGCGCGGCCACCGCCGGTTTTGCAACAGATTGAGCTGTCTGCTTTGCATCAGGATCTTTTGCCGGGCGGTTATCGATCCATATCCAAAGACCGGTGATAACAGCCGTTACCGCCAGCACCACCAGGGCCGTCACAATCAGCCTCTTTGGCGAGCGATGCTGCTGATCATAGGGTCTTACAAAAATATCGGCCATTTTTCTCTTCCAAAGCTGTGAAATTGAAGGGGTGAAATTAATCCAAAGCTCATGCTTTTGCAATCCCTTAAAAATCGGCTATGCTCTCTTGCCTATGAGAACTGCCACACAGGATATTTCCGGAAACCCGAACGAAATGACATTCGGCGTGCAACTGTTGATCATCATCAACGTAGCCGCCTACATCATTGAATACGTCTTTCATTTCCCGCTCAGCTATTTCGGCGCCCTGCAGTCCAACTGGTGGACGCACCTGGCGGTCTGGCAGCTCGTCACCTATCTATTCATCCATAATGGCTTCTGGCATCTCTTCTCCAATATGCTCGGCCTCTACTTCCTTGGCCCGGAAGTGGAACGCACGCTCGGCACCAACCGCTTCTTCGCCCTCTACTTCCTCAGTGGCATCCTCGGCGGGCTCGGCTGGTCGTTCCTCTCGCCCTACGGCTCCTGCATCGGCGCCTCCGGCGCCGTCTTCGGCGTCCTCGGCGCTTACGCCGCACTCTACCCCAACCGCGAACTCATCCTCATCTTCCTGCCTTTCTTTCCCATCAAAGCCTGGGTCTTCTGCCTGCTCATCGGCGCTTACGAATTCATGCACGTCATCGATGGGCCCGGCGGCCACATCGCCAACGCCGCGCACGTCAGCGGCGGCATCGCCGGCTACATCT
>DINM01000039.1 GCA_002423675.1 Verrucomicrobia bacterium UBA5540 | reverse complement strand
CTTAAGCTTTGTCTGAATGTCTTCCAGTGCACCGTATACGATAGCGGCGGCGGTCGATTTTTTCCCCCCGCCCATAATGCTGTTGATCATGTAGGCCAACAACTCGCTGTTAAAGCGGGGATCCGGTGTAACCGTACGTTTTTCTGCTCTGCGTCTTCTTGCCATGATTTAAATACTTTCTTTATTCTTTCGGCTTCTTGGCCCCGTATTTGGAGCGTCCACGACGGCGCGCGCTGACTCCGAGGCAGTCGAGCGTTCCGCGTACGATATGATAGCGAACCCCCGGCAAGTCCTTCACCCTTCCGCCACGAACCAGAACCATACTGTGTTCCTGAAGGTTGTGACCTTCACCCGGAATATAGGCATTGACTTCACGTCCGTTCGTCAACCGTACACGAGCCACTTTCCGCNNGTCATGGTCTTCACGAGAAGACACACACCTCGACGCTGCGGGCAGTTCATCAACGCAGGCGATTTCTTCTTCTTCTGAAGCGGTTTACGCGGTTTTTTTATAAGCTGATTAATTGTAGGCATAAGTTCCTTCCATCAAAAAAAACGAGCGGCAGATAATAGGAGCCCGCCGCTCATACCGCAAGCATTAAGATTTAACTTTCTGCTGCTTTTTCCTCCTGAGCCAGTAACGGGTTCGAGCCCAGCGCATCCTCTACGCTGATCTCCTCGCCCAGTTTGACCGGACGGATGTTCTTATAAAGCGGGAAGCCGCTACCGGCCGGGATTAAGTGACCCATAATCACGTTTTCCTTAAACCCGCGCAATTGATCAATCCGGCCCAGCGTTGCCGCTTGTGTGAGCACGCGGGTCGTATCCTGGAACGAGGCGGCCGAAATAAAGCTTTCGGTGGCCAGCGCCGCCTTGGTGATCCCCAGCAATACCGGGGAAGCTTCCGCCGGACGGCGACCTTCTTCCATGGCACGCTGATTGACTTCCTGAAATTTCTGTTTCTCGACCTGTTCGCCCCAGAGAAACTCGGTGTCACCCGGTTCGGTGATTTTGACCTTGCGGAGCATCTGACGGACAATGACTTCGATATGCTTGTCGTTGATTTCTACGCCCTGCAGACGGTAAACTGCCTGCACTTCATTCACTAGGTATTCCTGAAGTTCCTGGGGTCCACAAACTTCAAGCAGTTCCTGCGGAACAATCGGTCCTTCGGTAAGCTGCTGACCTTTCTGCACCACATCGCCGGCGTAAACAATCACGTGTTTACCCATAGGGATCAGATGTTCTTCTTCAGTTCCGGTCGCTGGATCGCGAACGATCAGCTGGCGCTTACCCTTGGCAATACCGCCCAGTTCAACAACCCCGTCGATCTTCGCGATTTCGGCGGCTTCCTTTGGACGACGGGCTTCCACCAGCTCTGCCACACGCGGGAGCCCCCCGGTAATGTCCTTGGTACGGGCCTGTTTCCGCGGGGTCTTCGCCAGCGTGGCACCAGCACTGATCTTCATATCCTTGAGCACCATGACGTGGGCCGCGGACGGAATCGAATAATAGGCAATCGCTTTGCCGGAAGCGTCTTTGACGACGATCTGCGGATGCAGGTCTTCTTTGTGCTCCAGTACAACCAGTCCCTCAATACCGGTCGTTTCGTCTTCCGCGCGCTGCACGGTAACGCCTTCAATAAAGTCGTGGAAATCAATAACTCCGTCCTGTTCGGAAAGAATCGGAACACTGTACGGATCCCAGCTAACAAACGTTTCGCCGCGTTTTACGCGTGCACCGTCTTCGACCGCAATCACGGCACCAATAACCGTTGAGTAGCGTTCGAGTTCGCGGCCTTCGTCATCGTAGGTCACCACGAAACCGTTCTTATTCAGGATCACGTGACCGGTTTCAACTTTCACCGTACGGAGATTTTCGTAGCGGACAATCGAGTTTTCCTTGGCCGAAATTTTCGGTTGTTTGAAAACCGAACTGGCGGTACCTCCGATATGGAACGTACGCATGGTTAGCTGTGTACCCGGCTCACCGATGGACTGTGCGGCAATGATACCAACCGGCTCACCCAGACGGGCTTCGCGGCTCGAGGCCAGATTACGACCGTAGCACTTGGCGCAAACTCCACGGCGCGACTCACAGGTGAGTACGCTGCGAATGCGAATCTTTTCGACACCGACACGTTCAATTTTCTTGGCGGCGTATTCATCGATAATCTCGTTGGCGGCAATAATCACTTCTTTTGCGTTGTACGGATCGCAAATGTCATCACAGGCAGTGCGTCCAATAATGCGCTGGGCAAGAGAAACGAGTTCGTCGTCTCCGTCGGTAATGGCGCTCACTTCAATCCCGTTCAGTGTGTGACAATCTTCTTCCATGATGATGATGTCATGGGCGACATCGACCAGCTTACGAGTCAGGTACCCGGAGTCGGCGGTCTTCAGAGCAGTATCCGCCAGGCCCTTACGGGCACCGTGCGTCGAAATGAAGTATTCGAGAACACTCAGCCCTTCGCGGAAGTTCGCGAGAATCGGCCGTTCGATAATTTCACCGGACGGCTTGGCCATCAAACCGCGCATACCGGCCAGCTGACGAATCTGCNNGCTGAATAGCTTTCCGGTCAGCTTGTCGTTGGCGTCAGTCCACTGGTCAATTACCATGTTGTAGCGTTCACCGTCCGTAATCAGACCTTTTTTGTATTTCTCTTCAACGGTGCTGATGATTTTCCGGGCGGCGGCAATAATTTCCGCTTTTTCGGACGGAATGATCATATCGGAAAGACCAATCGAAACACCAGCGGCGGTAGCTTGAGCAAACCCGAGGTTTTTGAGGCTATCAAGCACACGTACTGTCTCGTTATGGCCTGCCACTTCGTAACAATGCTCAATCAACTTTCCGAGCAGTTTTTTGCTGACCCGTTCGTTGAAGAAACCAATGCTGTCCGGCCAGACTTCGTTAAAAAACACTCGCCCGACCGTTGTAACAATAGCCGATTTATTCTGGTCACCAAACTTGGTTTCGCGCTGATAGTCCGGATTGCGGTAACGGATCCGATTATGCAGGCGCAAGGCACCTTCGTCGAATGCGGTATGCACTTCGTTAATGTCGGCCAGCAACGGCAGCTGTTCTTCCTGTTCGTTTTTCGCCCCTGGTTTTTTCGATTCTAACAAATGGGTTTGCGAAAAGCTGGTCAGGAAGTAAATACCGAGCGCAATANNATCTGGTCACCGTCGAAGTCGGCGTTGTATGCGGTACAAACGAGCGGATGAACCTGAATGGCCTCCCCTTCGATCAAAACCGGTTCAAAGGATTGAATCGAAAGACGATGCAGCGTCGGAGCGCGGTTCAGCATGACTGTGTGACCTTTGGTCACTTGGTCGAGGATATCCCACACAACTTCTTCTTCGCGTTCTATCATCTTCTTGGCGCTACGCACAGTGTGCACAATGCCGCGTTCTTTAAGCTTTCGGATGATAAAGGGTTCGAACAGCACAAGAGCCATTTTCTTTGGCAAACCGCACTGGTTGAGCTTCAGGCTGGGGCCGACAACAATGACCGAACGGCCGGAGTAGTCCACGCGCTTACCGAGCAGGTTCTGACGAAAACGACCCTGTTTCCCTTTGAGCATGTCGCTCAGCGATTTCAACGGACGGTTGCCCGGGCCGCTGACGGCACGGCCATGACGACCGTTGTCGAACAGTGCATCGACCGATTGCTGAAGCATCCGTTTTTCGTTACGGATAATCACTTCCGGAGTTTTAAGAGCCAGCAGTGTCTTCAGACGGTTATTACGATTGATGACCCGGCGATAAAGATCGTTGAGATCGGACGTTGCGAAACGACCACCCTCGAGTGGAACCAGCGGTCGCAGATCCGGCGGAATCACTGGCAGCACTTCAAAAATCATCCATTCCGGACGGGAGTTGCTCTTGATCAGCCCTTCGAGCACCTTCATCTGGCTGACGATTTTCTTGCGGGTCTGTTTACTGCGGGTGCTAGCCAGGGCATCTTCGAGCTCGCCCAGCTTGGCGGCGAGATCAATCTTTTTAAGAAGCTCGCGAATCCCTTCAGCGCCGATGCGGGCATCAAAGCTTCCGTTGCCGTAGTTATCGAGGGCTTCGCGGTATTCAAGCTCGGTCAGCAGCTGTTTTTCTTTCAGCGGTGTATCGCCTGGATCAATGACGACGTAGTCATCGTAATAAATAATGTGTTCAAGACTGCGCAAAGTCATATCAAGAAGCAGACCCATACGGCTTGGCGTGGCTTTGAAAAACCAAATGTGCGAGACCGGAACGGCCAGCTCGATATGAGCCATCCGCTCGCGGCGAACGCGAGACAAAGTGACTTCAACGCCGCAACGGTCGCAAATGACCCCTTTATGCTTGATGCGCTTGTATTTTCCGCAGCTACATTCCCAATCCTTGGAAGGACCAAAGATGCGTTCGCAGAAAAGGCCGCCCTTTTCAGGTTTAAAGGTCCGGTAGTTGATCGTTTCCGGATTTTTAACCTCCCCGAAACTCCAAGAGCGAATGTCTTCGGGCGAAGCCAGCTTGATGCTTGCTACGTCGACAACCGCTTCTGTTTCTACGCCGAGAATATCTGCTGCATTGCGTGTATCCACCGTGTTCTCCTATCAAAAATTAAATACGTCCTGTGAACGAAACTTTATCTGTGTCCGGCTTTCTAACTTCAAAGTTTAAGCCAAGCCCCTGCAGTTCCTTGATGAGTACGTTGAACGATTCCGGACGTCCGGCATCAAGCACGTTTTCACCCTTCACAATGGACTCATAAATACGAGTACGGCCAGCGAGGTCATCACTCTTCACCGTGAGCACTTCCTGCAACGCATGGGCCGCACCGTATGCTTCGAGCGCCCATACTTCCATTTCCCCGAAGCGCTGTCCGCCGTACTGCGCCTTACCGCCCAGCGGCTGCTGGGTGATCATCGAGTACGGGCCGGTGGAGCGGGCGTGGATCTTGTCGTCGACCAG
>DINM01000018.1 GCA_002423675.1 Verrucomicrobia bacterium UBA5540 | reverse complement strand
GTGGCTGACCTTGTCGGCGAAACCGAGCTGTTCGATAGCCGCCGCGCTGTCGCCGCCGCCGATGATGCTGACGCTGTCGGAATCGGCAACCGCCTGGCAGATCGAGAAGGTGCCTTTGGCGAACGGAGCCATTTCGAAGCAACCCATCGGACCGTTCCAGACCACCGTTTTGGCCTTGGCAATTTCGGCGCTGTAGAGCTCGATGGTTTTCGGTCCGATATCGAGAGCCATCCAGCCGTCCTCAATGTTTTCGCCGACCACTTTTACGTTGGCTTCGGCGGAAAACTTGTCGGCGGCGAGGTTGTCGATCGGAAGCATCAGCTTGACGCCTTTGGCTTCGGCCTGCGCCAGAATTTCTTTGGCGAGCTCGACCTTGTCGTCTTCCACCAGCGAGCCGCCAATGGCGAATCCTTTGGCTTTATAGAATGTGTAGGCCATGCCGCCGCCGATCAGAATGGCGTCACATTTGCTCATCAGGTTGATGACGACATCGATTTTTCCGGAGATCTTCGCGCCGCCGATGATGGCGACAAACGGCTTCTCCGGAGCTTCGAGCGTTTTGCCGAGATATTCGATTTCTTTTTCGAGCAGGAAGCCGGCGGCGCACTGGTCGATGTATTTGGTGACAACCGCCATGGAGGCGTGGGCGCGGTGCGCGGTGCCGAAGGCGTCATCAACGTAGACATCGCCGAAGGTGGCGAGTTCGCGGGCGAAAACGTCCTGCTTGGCTTTCATCTCTTTTTTCGCGGCGGCTTTTTGTTCGTCGGTCGCGTCGTCGGCCAGTTTGGCTTTGCCTTCTTCTTCGGCGTAGAAGCGAAGGTTTTCAAGAACAAGGATTTCTCCGGCTTTCAGGCCGTCGACCAGCGCTTTGACTTCCGGGCCGATCACGTCGGGTGCGAGCGTGACGTTGGCGCTGACCAGTTCCGCGAGTCGGTCGGCGGCGGGTTTAAGGGTGAAGTCGGGGTTCTTTTTGCCTTTCGGACGGCCGCAGTGGCTCATCAGAACGAGCGAACCGCCGTTTTCGAGAACATAGTTGATCGACGGGAGCGCCGCCGTAATACGGGTGTCGTCAGTCACTTTGCCGTCTTTCACCGGCACGTTGAAGTCGACGCGCATCAGGACGCGTTTGCCCTGCACATTCAAATCGCGGATCGTCAGTTTATTCATGCTCTTTCCTTTCAGGTTAAATAATCAGACCGCTCTCTTTTTTGAGGTCGGCAGGTGTGACGATCTTATTGGCCTGCTCACGCTGGTACTGCTGAGCTTCTTCAATCATTTTGTTCATGGCTTCTTCCATCGCCTGCGGGAAACCGGCAACCGCTTCTTCCAGCGTCTTCGCTTCGATTGCGCCCTGGATCGGGAGCGGTCCGTGCGGACTCATCAGCTGAGTGTGCCCGCTGAAAATCGGTTCGCGGGAAGAATCTTCGGAGCCGTCGGTCTTGATCGGAACGAGCTTGCGAATCCCGCCGGTTTTGAGATCGGTGTAGGATTCTTCGCGATACAGATTGGCGGTGTCCATTTTAACATCGCTGAGTTTTTCGGGTTGGTCACTCATTGGTTTTCCTTTCTGAAATGAGCGGGGATTAAGCCATAGAAGCCGGCATGGGGAAACCCTGTTTTTGGGTTTTATTTCACAACCGGACGGCTTATGCTCCGTGCACAGAACAAGGAACATCGTTATGAAGAAGAAACCGGTTGGATTCGTTGGCAGGATCAAACAATTCATCACCCGCGATCTCTGGGAGCTTGAACCCACCTCCCTGTCAAAGGCCCGGCGACACGGCATTAAGTTCCTGCGAGTCTGCATGCTGGTCATCAAGGGCTATAAGGAAGATAACTGCCCGCTACACGCCTCGGCACTCACCTTTATTTCCGTCATGGCACTGGTGCCGTTTCTTGTCATCCTGTTCGCCATCGCCAAAGGGCTCGGGTTTGAAGAAGCCAGCGAACTGCTGATCCAGAAAACAGCCAATATGCCCGAAGCCTTCCAGCAGGCTGTCACCAACATTATCTCCACCGTCCAGTCCGCCAGCGCCGGAGCTCTCGGCTCCGTCGGGACCATCGTCTTTCTCTGGGTTGCCATCAAAATGCTCAGCAGTATCGAAGAAACCTTCAACCTGGTCTGGGGCGTAAAAACCTCGCGCACCCTGATTGATAAAATCCGCAACTACATTGTCATTCTGGTCGTCGCACCGATTCTGATGATCGTCGCCACTTCTGCGCAGCCGGTTATCATGGGCTTTGCGGATCGTCTGGTGTGGATGGGCCCGCCCCTGAAAATCGGCCTGCAGGCGGTTCCGGTCTTCACCATGGCGCTGGCATTCAGCATTGTCTATGTCTTCCTGCCCAACACCAAAGTCAAATTCTCCGCCGCCTTCACCGGCGCATTCGTCGCCGCGCTGCTCTCCGTACTCTTTCAGTACGGCATCATTAAACTCGGCGTCGGCGTCAGTAAATACAACAAAATCTATGGTGCACTCGCGGCCATTCCGATCTTCCTCTTCTGGGTACAGATGAGCTGGATGATTCTGCTCATGGGTGCGGAAGTCGCCTTCTCCGTCCAGAATGCCGGCACCTATGCCCGCGAGCGCCTCGCCGTCAATCCCAGCACCCGCTCGCGCCTCTGCCTCGCCTTCGCGCTCATGAAACGAATCACCGACGCCTTCGCCAAAGGCAAAGGCCCGTTTGACACCCTCGCCTACGGCACCGAAAATCACATTCCCGTACGGCTCATCAACGATGTCATCAACATCCNNTTTTCCAATGTTTGGAAAAATCACCGACGAAAGTTTCCAGACCTTGGAAAAACAGATCCTCAAGAGCTTTTAGTCTATGTGGGACAGACACTCCTGTCTGTCCTCTGAAGAATGAGCAGACAAGAATGTCTGTTCCACGAAAACAGGCATCTATCCCTATATTGCCTTTGCTTCCTTCGCTCCGTTCTGTAGAACGTTTTCCCTATGAATTTCCGCGAAGAACTAAACGAAGAGCAGTATGCCGCCGTGAGCGCGCCGGACGGGCCGTCGCTGGTCATCGCCGCCGCCGGAACCGGCAAAACCCGCACACTGGTTTACCGCGTCGCGTGGCTCATCGAACAGGGCGTTAATCCTGAACAAATACAGTTGCTGACTTTTACAAATAAGGCAGCAAAAGAGATGCTGGAACGCGCCCAGAAAATAGCTCGGCCTGAAGTCGGAAAACCATATGGAGGAACATTCCATCACTTTTCGAACTACGTTCTCCGAAATAATGCTCGTCATGTAGGTTTCCGATCCGACTACACTATTCTCGATTCAGACGATGCCAAAAAGCTGATGAAGTCCTGTATCGATGAACTCGAAATCAACGATAAGCATTTTCCGAAGCCGCAGGTACTGCTTAGTCTCTACGGCCTCGCCTCCGGCTCGCAGAAGCCGCTCGACGACCTGGCCTACGACTGGTTCGACGACGCGCCGATCGACATCGGCGACGTACTCAAACTGCGCGATCATTACACGAAGCGTAAAAAAGANNTCGATGAGTATCAGGATACCAATACCATTCAGGCCGAAATAGTAGACATTCTCGTCGCAAAACATCGCAACCTAATGGTCGTCGGCGACGACTTCCAGAGCATCTACTCGTGGCGCGGCGCGGACTATCACAACTTTCTTTCCTTTCCGGAACGCTATCCGGACGCAAAGGTGTTCAAGCTCGAAACCAACTACCGCAGCACGCCGGAAATTCTCGAAGTCGCCAATGCCTGCATCAAAGGTAATCCCATGCAGTTCCAGAAAACGCTGCACGCCGTGCGCGACTCGATCGCCGAACCGGTGCTCGCCCTGCTGCGCGACGGCGATGAACAGGCCCGCTACGTGATTTCAAAAATTGAAGAGCTGAAACGCAAAGGCACCAAACTTTCCGAAATCGCCGTGCTCTACCGCTCGCACTTCCACGCCATGGAACTGCAAATGGCGCTGACCCATGCGCGCTTTCCCTATCAGGTTACCTCCGGCATCCGCTTCTTCGAACAGGCGCATGTCAAAGACACCTGCACTGTTCTGCGCCTGCTGGAAAATCCGCAGGATGAACTCGCCTTCAAACGGCTGGTCGAAATGTTTCCAAAGCTTGGACCGAAAACCGCCGATAAAATCTGGAAAAAACTCGGCTCGCGCTTCGAAGCCCGCACGCCGGAAGCGCACGCGCAACTGCTCAACGCCCTGCCGGCCGCTGCCGAATTGATCTGGAGAGAAATCCAGCCGGTCTTCCTCGCCTACGAAAAAGAAAACCTCAGCGAAGATCCCGGCGAAATCATCTACCGCTTTAACAAAGCGTTTTACAGCGAGTACTTAATCGAAACTTTCGAAAACGCCAAACACCGGCAGGAAGACCTCGACAACCTCATCGACTTCACCGCGCGTTTCGAAAGCTGCGCCGATTTCCTGAGCGAAATGGCGCTGCTCACCAATCTGGATTCCGAAGCCGAAACTGCGCCAGCCGGGAAAGACGGCATACGCCTCAGTACCGTTCATCAGGCCAAAGGACTCGAGTGGAAAGCAGTCTTTGTCATCTGGCTCAACGAGGGTCTTTTCCCCAGCGCCAAATCGGTCGATCAGATCGGCGGCGAAGCCGAAGAANNCTCTTCCTCTGCTGCCCCGAAGTTCGCCGCAAACACGACGGCGGGTGTATCTTCTACGAACCCTCCACCTTCATCCGTGAAATTCCCGAACATCTCCTCAAAAAAGAGAGTGGATTTTTTTAGAATTTAACCGCGTATTTCGCGGATAAACACGGATGTCGTCCAATGGTTGGAAGAAAAGTTTCCAATGATTGGAACCGTTCATTTCATACAACCTGCTTCCGGGTTGCTTAAATCCATTTCCACTTTTTTTTCGCGTCACTTGCGAGCGCGGCACTTTGATTCGGATTTCCCCCAGACTCAACCGGCTGGTCCGATGTTTCCCGGAGATGCTCCATCAGTTTTTCCTGCTTTTTGCGTAGAAGCGCTTTAAAGGCCTGTCCTTTGACCTGATCNNAAGAGATCCACGATTTTTTCAGGAAGCATTTCCCGGGTGATTATGCCGTTCGTCACCTGAGAAAGGGCATGACGAACCGCCTCTTCCAGCTCCAGCGTATTGCCGGGCCACGTGTAGTTATAGAGGATTTCTTTCGCTCCGGAATCAAGAGCCGGGAGGTTGGCATCCTCTCCGAGGCTCCGGCTCAGCGTTCGGGTGACGAGAAAAGGAATGTCCTCCGGGCAGCTGCGTAGCGGCGGAATGTCGATGCGCAGCGAACTGAGCTGGCAATAGAGCGTTTCACAAAATGTGCGCTCTCCCGCCAGCGTCTCCAGATTACCGCCGGACGCGACCACGATGCGCACATCCGGAACTGCGGAGGGATCTCTGGGTGAACCGGCTTCCTTGCTCTGTACGATCTCGAAAAGCTTCCCTTGTCTTTCCTGCGACAGGGTTTCGACATTGTTGAGGAACAGAGTGCCTCCGGCCGCCCGCTCAAGCAGTTTCATGTTCAGTTCTTCCGGAAGAACGGAACAATCGAAGTCGACAAACGCTGCGGCTTTGCGCGAACTGTAGTAATGAAGAGCCCGGGCAACGAGTTCTTTCTCCGTTCCGGCCTCACCGCAAAGAAGCACTGTGACATCTGCAGGGGCAATCCGCCGGATGANNATATCGAGCCGCGTTTTGATCGGCTCATTTTCCGGGAATTGGGCGTAGCACTCCAGCGAGCGCTGCACTGTCAAAAACAGCTCATTCATTTGGAAGGGTTTGACGAGAAAATCGAAAGCCCCTTTCTTCATCGCTTCGAGTGCCACCTCGATTTCGTCATGACCCGTGAGCATAATCACGCCCATGTCGGGATACATTTCACGGGCCTTCTGTAACAGCTCCATCCCGTCCATCGGAGTCATGTTGACGTCCGAGATCATCAGGTCAAAGATCCGGTCTTGAAGTGTCTGAAGAGCCTCTTCGCCGCTTTCAACCGACGTGATATCATAGCCGTGTCCGGCCAAAAGTTTCGTGATCACCTTCCGGAAGAACATGTCGTCATCTACGATTAGAATGCTCTGCATACCCGGTCCTCCTTTAACGTAAACCTTCGAACCCAAATCTTCAAAACGGCGGCCCCGTTCGAGATGTTTATACGCCGTTTACCCCGCATCTTCAACGCTTGCGTTTTTCACAGTCTGTAAATCTACTATTGTTTAGTTCGAAACGGTCTTGCCGCAACTTACTTCAAACTGCAAGATGCAAATTTCAAAGTAACTGCCCGTGTTTCTTCAGCGGAGATTTTGCTTATGCTGGCTAACGTGTTTTCAGGAGCCGTTTACGGGGTCGATGCGTACACCGTCGAGATTGAGGTGAACAGCGGCCACGGCGAACCGAAAACCCTGATTGTCGGCCTGCCCGATGCGGCGGTGAAGGAAAGCGAACACCGTGTGACGACTGCGCTGATCAATTCCGGCTTCACGCCGCCGCAAGGACGCGTGACGATCAATCTCGCCCCGGCCAACATCAAAAAGGAAGGCCCGAGTTTTGATCTGCCGATCGCGCTCGGCATGCTGGCTGCGGAAAATGATATCAAGTCTGATCTGCTTGATCGTGCCTGCATCATCGGCGAGCTGGCGCTTTCCGGCGCGGTGCGCCGCGTGTGCGGCGTGCTGCCGATTACACTGGCCGCGCGTAACGCGGGTCGTAAGGCCATCATCGTTCCGGTGGAAAACGCCGAAGAGGCGGCCGTCGTCGACGGCATTAAGGTATTCGCGGTAAAAAATCTGCGCGAAGCGGCCGATTTCCTGAATCTGGATCTGACACTGAAACCCCATGAGGTGGATCTGACCGAAACCTTTGAGACGCATAATCAATATCTGGCTGACTTTGAAGATGTGAAAGGTCAGGAATATGCCAAGCGCGCTATCGAAGTGGCCGTTGCAGGCGGACACAACCTGCTGATGATCGGTTCGCCGGGAACCGGCAAAACGATGCTGGCCAAACGGATTCCGTCGATCCTGCCGCCAATGACGCTCGAAGAGGCTCTCGAAACCACCAAGATTCACAGTATCGCCGGGAAGCTCGGCGCGCACGAATCGCTGATCGCGACGCGCCCGTTCCATGCGCCTCACCACACGGTATCCGACGCCGGCCTGCTCGGCGGCGGC
>DINM01000006.1:12300-12546 GCA_002423675.1 Verrucomicrobia bacterium UBA5540 | reverse complement strand
TCGCCCATGACACCGACGGACTGGATGGGAAGCAGCACAGCGAAGTACTGCCAGACATCGAGATGATTTTCCATCTTCAGAATTTCTTCTCGGACGCGCAGATCGGCCTGTTGCAGAACGGCAATTCGCTCGGGGGTGATGTCGCCGATGATGCGCACGGCGAGACCCGGTCCGGGGAAAGGCTGGCGGTCGACGACGTAGCTCGGCAGGCCGAGCTCGCGGCCGACTTCGCGCACCTCATCTTTG
>DINM01000006.1:262-12284 GCA_002423675.1 Verrucomicrobia bacterium UBA5540 | reverse complement strand
AGATCGATACCGAAGGCGTCGCCGAAGAGTTTTTCGATTTCTTCGGTTTCGCGGTGGCGCATCAGGCCGTTATCGACATAGACGCAGTGGAGCTGCGAGCCGATGGCTTTGTGGAGCAGGGCGGCCACGACGGAGGAATCGACGCCGCCGGAGAGACCGAGCAGAACGTGGTCGGTGCCAACTTTGGCGCGGATGGCGGCCACATTTTCTTCGATGAATTTGCTCATCTCCCAGTCGCCGGCGCATTGGCAAACCGTAAAGGCGAAGTTCCAGAGCATTTCTTTGCCCTGCGGGGTGTGAACCACTTCCGGGTGGAACTGTACGCCGTAGATGTCTCGCGCCTTGTTCTGCATTGCCGCAAAGGGGCAGTTGTCGGATTTGGCAACGGCCTCAAAGCCTTCGGGCATGGCTTCGACTTTATCGCCATGACTCATCCAGACCTGTAGTTCCGGTTCCAAACCTTGGAAAAGAGGGGAGTCGCCGGTGATTTGCATGGAGGCTTTGCCGTATTCGCGCTTTTGACCGGGATGTACTTTGCCGCCGAGCGTCTGGGCGGNNGCGAGCCGTAATCTAGAATGGCAATCCATTCGCTGTGTTTCATGATTTCTTTTCCTTTTCCATCAGCGCGATGAACTCTTCGAAGAGGTAGAAGGGGTCGTGCGGGCCGGGGGCGGCTTCGGGATGATACTGCACGCAGAACATCGGCAACGTTTTGTGGCGCAGCCCGGCAACCGTGTTGTCGTTGAGGTTGATATGGCTGACTTCGGCGATTTTCGGGTCGACGGAGTCAGGATCAATGCAGAAGCCGTGATTGTGTGAGGCAATTTCAACTTTGCCGGTGCGCAGATCCTGAATGGGCTGGTTTCCGCCGCGGTGACCGAATTTCAGCTTATAGGTTTTTGCTCCGAGCGCCTGACCGAGCATCTGATGACCGAAGCAGATTCCAAAGGTTGGAAGTTTCGATTCAATCAGTTCCTTAACCGTTGCCACAATCTGCGGAACGCCAGCTGGATCCCCCGGGCCGTTTGAGAGGAAGAGACCGTCCGGTTTGCAGGCGAGAATTTCAGATGCAGAGGCCGTGTTCGGGAACACGTGGCATTCGCAACCGAGCTGGTCGAAGATCCGCAACTGGTTGAGTTTGATCCCGCAGTCGATGACGGCGACGCGGAATTTTGCGTCGGGCTTGCCGCCTTTCGGATAGACGTAGGCTTTTTCAACGCTGACTTCTGTGGCGAGGTCACGCCCGATGAGCCCTTCCGAGGCTTTGGCCTTGGCAACGAGGCTGTCGCAGTCGAGATCTTCCGTCGAGACGACGCATTTCATGGCGCCTTTGTCGCGGATATGCAGGGTGATGGCGCGCGTATCGACCTGATCGACGCCGACGACGCCGGCCTGTTCAAGGTATTCGGGCAGGGGCATGGTCGAACGCCAGTTGCTGGAAATACGGCTGCACTCTCCGATGATCAGCCCCTTTGCAAAGATGGCGCGTGATTCGGCGTCTTCGGGCGTGATGCCGTAGTTTCCAATGAGCGGGTAGGTCATGGTGATGATCTGTCCGTTATAAGAGGGGTCGGTCAGGATCTCCTGATAGCCGGTCATTGAGGTGTTGAATACCAGTTCGCCGTAGAATTCGCCGGAGCCGGCAAAGGCCCGTCCGGTGAAGCAGGTGCCGTCTTCAAGAGCAATGGTTGCTTTTTTCATTTATAGAGTCCGCTGGAAAATCCCGTTATTTTGCTAAAATTCTGTACATGATCACAAGCCGCGCGACGGCTTGCAACCCTTTTCCTGCGTTTGGCAGGGGATATTTTCCGGGAGCTTGACTGTGCCGGGTCCGGCGCATACACTGCCCCCTGTTTTTTTAAACGTATGTAATTAACCGGAGTAGATTGAATGAGCAATGCCCCCACCGAAACCAAACCGGTCGCTGAAAAGCCTTCGGCGCGTGAAGTCCTTTTTTTCGAGCTTGAATATGTTGCTGTCAACGGGCGCCAGCTCGTTTTTGATACCTTAAAACAGGTCATGAAGAGCAAAGACATCGACGTGACACCCGCCTTGTTTGCTCGCTGCGGCTTAACCCCGCGTCCCGGGGCCGCCATTCAGGCCATGATTGAGAACTCCGGTCGCAATCTAACCACGGCTGACCAGCTGACTGAACAGGCTGAAGGCCTGTTGGTTAAAGCGTTTGCTACCAAAGCTGAGCTGAACAAGGATCTTTCGACGTTGATCAAGGCGGCACAGGGAATGAAAATTCAGGTTGTGGCGCTGTCGGCCTGGCCGGAAGCCGCTGCCAAAGAACTGATGAAAACGACCGGGCTTTCTGAAATGGGCGTCGATTTGGTTGCGATGGACAGCGTCGATCCGATTTTCCCGCGCGCTGACCACTGGTTACGTATTCTCAAGCAGCGCGGACAGGATGCCATTCCGGTGATCGCCATTGTCGGATCCCGTGCCGCCTGCAAAGGCGCACTGACCGCCGGGGCCACCTGCATAGCGTTGCCGGATGCCTACACTGCATTCGAAGATTTCACCGGTGCCAAAGTCGTACTAGATACACTTGGTGATCTGCCTGCTAAAGAACTGCTGGATCTGGTCAGCCGCCGGTAACGCGGATTCCGATATCCAGCTTAACGAAGGCTGAGCCGATCTGGTTCAGCCTTTTTTGTTGTTCAGCAGCGGACTCCCTTGACATGTAATTTGTGATAATTATACTCGGAAATAGGATTTCATAGCGGTATTTTCAAAGAAAGAATTGAGTTTTTGAATTAATAAATGGCTTACGAGGTGTCCGATGCAAATTGTCGTTCCGAAAGAAACTGTTCCGAATGAAAACCGGGTGGCACTGATTCCCGCGTCGGTTTCGGCTCTGACGAAAGCCGGTCTGGATGTGCTGATCGAGCGAGGCGCGGGCGCACAGTGCTTCATCCTGGACGAGGCGTACGAGAAAGCGGGAGCGAAGATCGCGCCGGATGTGGACGCGCTCTATGCCTCCGCCGATATTGTCATCAAGGTTCGCGCGCCGGAAGAGGTAGAGGTTGGAAAACTGCGCGAAGGATGTTCCCTGATCTGCCTGATGGATGCCTTCTTCCGTCTTGACCTCGTTCAGCAGTTGGCGGAGCGTAGGGTCAATGTCTTCGGGCTCGAATTCGTTCCGCGCATTACGCGGGCGCAGAGCATGGACGTGCTCAGTTCAATGGCGGCGATCGCGGGTTATCGTGCGGTGATCCAGTCGGCGGAGCTGTTGCCGAAATATTTCCCCATGTTGATGACGTCGGCCGGAACGATCACTCCTTCCAAGGTGTTCGTGATTGGTGCGGGCGTGGCAGGGTTGATGGCAATTGCAACGGCGAAGCGGCTGGGCGCAGTGGTGGAAGCCTACGATACGCGGCCAGCTGTTAAGGAGCAGGTCGAGAGCGTTGGGGCCAAGTTTGTCGAGTTCGAGCTGGAAACCGAAGGCGCGGAGGATGCGGGCGGCTACGCCAAGGCGCAGTCCGATGAGTTCTATCGCAAGCAGCGCGAGCAAATGAAGGCCAAGGTGGCGTCGGTGGACGTAGTGATTACCACGGCTGCGATTCCCGGCAAACAGGCACCGGTGCTGATTACCGACGATATGCTCGAAGCCATGCATCCCGGCTCGGTCATCATCGATCTTGCCGCCGAACGCGGCGGTAATACTGAGGGGGCGGTCGCCGGTGAAATCGTCGAAAAACACGGTGTGAAGATTGTCGGTTACACTGACTATCCGTCGCGTTCGTCCGTGCATGCCTCGCAGCTTTTTTCGAAAAACATCACGACGTTTCTGCTGAACATGGTCAAAGAAGGGAAATACGCGATTGACCTCGAAGACGAAATCGTGAAGGGCTCGCTGTTGGTTCATAACGGTCAGGTTGTTCACGAACGCATCAAGCCGTTGATCGAAAAATAAGGAGCGTAATCATGGATGCATTCATTGGCGCATTAACGATATTTGTTCTCGCGGTATTCGTGGGCTATGAGGTGATCACTAAAGTTCCGCCCTCACTGCACACGCCGTTGATGAGCGGATCAAACGCGATTTCGGGCATCACGGTGATCGGAGCAATTCTTTGTGCCGGGGCGGGGCATGCCGGTACGACACTTTCGACGGTGCTCGGATTTTTTGCGGTGGTGCTGGCGATGATCAATATCGTAGGCGGTTTTATGGTCACCGACCGGATGTTANNGTTACACATGTTCAAAAAGAAAAAATAACCTTTTATAGATGCGTTGTAATGCGTAACGAGGATTAGCCATGACCCAACTTATTAATTTTTCTTATCTTGTTGCCGCCGTTCTTTTTATCATGGGCCTGAAAGGCCTCAGTTCTCCGAGAAGCGCGGTACGCGGAAACCTGATTGGGGCCCTCGGCATGTTGATTGCCATTGTGGCGACTCTAATTGACCGGCATGTGCTTACGTTCGGATGGGTTTTGGCCGGGATGGTGGTTGGCAGCGGGATCGGCGCGTTCATTGCGCGCAAGGTCAAGATGACGGCCATGCCCGAAATGGTGGGCTTGCTCAACGGGTTCGGCGGGGCGGCCTCGCTGCTGGTGGCGCTGTCGCAATATATCATCACGCCGGCCGATATGTACCATGTCAACTGGACGATTGCGCTGGAACTCAGCGCACTGATCGGCGCCGTGACGCTCACCGGAAGCATCGTGGCCTGGGCCAAGCTTCAGGGCTATGCTGAGAAGGCAATGAAGCTTCCGCAGCAAGGATTATGGCGCGTCCTGCTGGGGCTTGCGGTGCTGGCTCTGGCGATCATTTTCGCACTGCGGCCCGAAGCGAGTTGGTCGCTCTATGNNATCGCGCTGCTCAACTCCTATTCCGGTCTTGCGGCAGCGGCCACAGGTTTCGTGCTCAATAACAACGGGTTGATCATCAGCGGTTCGCTGGTCGGCGCTTCCGGCATCATTCTCAGCCAGATCATGTGCAAAGCCATGAATCGCTCGCTCGGCGCCGTACTCTTCGGCGGCGCGATGGTCAGCGACGAACAAATGAAATCTGTTCCCGGCAAGGAATTCTACGAAGGCAAGATCAAGAGCTGCGGGGCCGAGGAAGTGGCGATGCTGATCGAAAATGCGCAACGGGTTGTGATTGCTCCCGGCTACGGGCTGGCCGTGGCTCAGGCACAGCACGTCACCCAGGAATTTGCCGAATTGCTCGAAAAACGCGGCATCGATGTAAAATTCGCGATTCATCCCGTGGCCGGGCGCATGCCGGGCCACATGAACGTGCTGCTGGCCGANNATCGTCGTCAAGCGCAGTCTCAGTCCCGGTTTTGCCGGGTTGCCCAACCAGCTGTTTATCAACGACAACACCCTGATGTTCTTCGGAGACGCCAAAGCCGTTCTTCAAGACCTGATCCGCGCTGTGAGGGAGTTATAGCGGATGAAACAGAATCGGGCCCGTTAGAGAAATATGCTTTGGCGCGCGGACGGCCCGCAGGTATACCTGTGTTATGAATGAAACACCAATCAACCGTCTGTTGGAAATTATGCGTCAACTTCGCGGACCGAACGGCTGTCCGTGGGATCGGGAACAAACGATCGAATCTCTCAAATCCTGCCTGATTGAGGAGACGTATGAGGTGGTCGATGCCATGGAGAGCGGGAACCGCGCCGAACTGTGCGGCGAGCTGGGCGACCTGCTTCTGCAGGTTGTTTTTCAGGCGCAGATTTGCAGTGAGGCCAAAGAGTTTAACTTTGATGACGTCGTTACCGGTATTGCCGACAAGCTTGTCCGTCGCCATCCGCATGTTTTCGGTGACGTGAAGGCTGATACTGCCGGTGAGGTGCTGCGCAACTGGGAAAAAATCAAGAAGACTGAAAAGGATTCTGAAATGCCGCGTTCGCTGGTGGAGGGCATTCCGCGTCATTTGCCGGCGCTGTCAAAAGCCAATTNNGAAGCGTGTAGCGCGCGCCGGGTTTGAGTGGGACGAAATCAGCGGGGTCGTCGATAAACTCGACGAAGAGCTGGCCGAAGTCAAAGAGGCGATGGAGCAGAAAGACGCAGCCGCGATTCGCGAAGAGCTCGGCGACCTGATGTTTTCTGTTGTGAACCTCAGTCGTTATCTCGGTCATGAGCCGGAGGAGCTTCTCAACGAAAACATCGCCAAATTTATGCGCCGATTCCAAAGTTTGGAAGACCGGCTTCAACGGGAGGGGCGGGAACTCGAACACTGTTCTCTCGATGAACTGGAAGCGGTCTGGAATGCGGTTAAAAAAGACGAACGTAAAAACTGCACAAAACAGAATTTGTAATTCACATAAAATCTGGCAGTATACGCCCTTATGAGCGAAACAAACCCTTCTGGCTCAAAAAAGAAAATTCTAATTGTTGACGATCATGCCTTTATTCGGCAGGGACTGCGTGACTTCATCGAACGCGAACCCGATTTATCNNGGCCTTGCGGCTTTGCTCCACCACCACACCGAATCTTGTTTTGGTGGATCTGTCGCTGGGATCAGACTCTGGCCTGGATCTGGTTAAAGATATTGCGGTTCAATTTCCGGACTGCCGCATGCTGGTGCTCTCCATGCAGGACGAAATGCTCTATGCAGAACGTGTTCTGCGTGCCGGGGCTTCCGGCTTTATCGGAAAAGATACACATCCTCGCCAGCTGATCGAAGCGGTTCACGATGTGCTCGGTGGTCATATGTATGCCAGCGAAGCCGTTAAGCAGAAGATCATGCAGACTGTTCGCAAGGCCGAATCAGGCGGTGATCCGGTTGCCCGGCTAAGCGACCGCGAACTGGCAGTCNNCGGAAAGGGCGTGAGTACGGCTGATATTTCCGATGCAATGCACTTGAGCGTCAAAACCATCGAAACCTACCGTGCGCGCATTAAAGCCAAACTGGGTACACGCAGCTCGGCGGAACTGGTTCAGCGGGCCGTACAGTGGCTTCTCGACAAAAAGGTATAAATCCTTTTTGCACGGACTGTAATCATACCCCCCACACCAAGTTCGGGGAATGTCCCGACTTGCAGTGTTTTTTAAAAGTAGTATACTCTTTTTCATTAAACCACTTACTTGTTTGGATATTTAATTGTGAAAATCCCATTTTGGATTTCTGTTTTTACCATCGCATTGCTCATATTTTGCGGACTTTGCTGGCTTGATATGCGCCCGGATCCGACACTTCATGACGGCGCACAGGCCGGAAACTTCAAGCTGATCCGGCAGCAACTGCATGACGGATCCGATATCAACGGGATGAATGCAGACGGGTTGACCCCTCTGATGCTCGCCGTACAGGCCGGGCATCTCGCAACCGTCGACCTGCTATTGAGTCTGGGCGCGGATGTGGACAAAACTGGAAAGGGTGGCAACACTGCGATGCACTTTGCCTCCGTGTTGAGCGATTCGGCAATAGCCGATCGGTTGATTTCTGCCGGCGCGGATATCGGCATACTCAATACTGAAAAGGTGTCTCCGCTATGCCNNATCCAATAGTCCGGTTGTCGAGCGGCTGGTGGCTGCCGGAGCGCTCACTTCTGATATATCCTGTGCCGGAGAAAACTATCTCTTTTGCGCGGCCCGGGCTGGTAACCTTACGATGCTGAAGATTTTGATTGAGCGCGGAACCGATCTGAACCTTCGCGCGGAAAACGGCGCTTGTGTTTTGCATTACGCCATCATCAGGGATCATAAAGACACTGTTTTTTTACTGCTTGAACATGGTGTTAACTGCAACGTGCAGGATCGGTACGGTTTAACACCGCTGCACTATGCCGTGCGCGGAAATCAGACCGGGATGGTTCAGTTGCTTCTCAAAAACAATGCGAAAACAGAACTTCGCGATGATCAGCACCGCACGCCACTTTTGATGGCCGCGCAGCAGGGAGCTGTTGAGATTTTTGAAATCCTGGTTCGGAACGGAGCAGATATCAATGCCAAGTTGCCCTCTGGTGAGGACGCTGGCAAGTTAGCCGCCGCCAACCATCATCCCGGTATCATCTCATTTCTGGCCGACTATCGGAAAGAACTTCGGGAACGTTTCGGGAATTCTGCTGCGATGTACTGAGAAAGCGTCGCAGGCGGAAAGCGTTTGACCTCGCTTTTGAAACTCCGCACAATCCCCGCCCGATGAAACAGGAAAACAGCACCGTACTTGAGNNGACTACCGTCTGCTAAAACTATCCGCTCCCGCCATCGGACCCCTTGTACAGCCGGGACAGTTTGTTCATTTGAAAATTCCGCGTTTTGAACACGCTGTCCTGCGCCGTCCGTTCAGCATCTTTAAAGCGGACGCCGAAAGCGTCTCCATTCTCTATAAAGCGGTCGGCAAAGGCACCGCCGCGCTGGCGACCGTTATTGTCGGTGAACCGGTCAACCTCGTGGGGCCGCTTGGCAACGGGTTTCCAAACATAGGAAAAGAAAAGTTTCCGGTACTGGTCGCGGGCGGCTACGGCAACGCCGCACTCTACCTGCAGGCCGCGAAACTACCCGTCAAAGGCGTCGCGTTCTTCGGCGGACGCACGGCGAGCGATATTCTGTGTGTCGATGAATTTAAAACGCTCGGCTGGGACGTGCACATCACGACCGATGACGGATCGCTCGGAACGAAAGGCTACGTCACCGGCGCGCTCGACGCGGGGCTCGAAACACAGAAACAGAATTTCCAATGTTTGGAACTTTTTGCCTGCGGCCCCAATGCCATGCTCAAAGCCATTGGCGACCGCGCCATTGAGCACGGCCTGACCGGCTGGCTTTCAATGGATCGCAACATGGCCTGCGGCGTCGGCGCCTGCCTAACCTGTGTCATCAAACGCAAAACCGCCGAGGGATGGGAATGGGCGCGCTGCTGCAAAGACGGCCCGGTTTTCGAAGCACGGGAGATTCTCTGGGATGAATAAGCCGGACATGAAAATCAGAATCGGGTCGCTGGAAATGAAAAATCCGGTGACGGTTGCCTCCGGAACTTTTGGTTATGGGCCGGAATATGCCGATTTGGTTGATCTCGACCGTCTTGGCGCGATCACCGTGAAAGGGATCTGTCCCGAACCGCACATCGGTAATTCTACGCCGCGCACGTTTGAAACACATGGCGGCATGCTCAATGCGATCGGTCTGCCCGGGCCCGGCGCGCAGGGCTTCACCAAAAAATATCTGCCGTTTTTCGAAAACTACAAAGTTCCGTTGATCGTCAATATTTGGGGGAAGACGGTCGAAGACTACGCTCGCGTCGCAGAGATTTTCAACGATCAGGAGCGGATCAGTGCACTCGAAGTGAATGTTTCCTGTCCGAACGTGAAAGAGGGCGGGGCGCTTTACGGAACCGATTGCAATCTGTTTCGTACGGGNNATCCGGACGTTCGCGCGCGCCGCCGAAGAGGGCGGGGCCGATGCGGTTTCGATCATGAATTCTTATCCGGCGATGGCGATCAATATTGAAACACGCAAACCGGAGCTGGCCAACCGAACCGGCGGTTTGTCCGGCCCGGCGATTAAGCCGATCGCGATCAAGCTGGTGTGGGAAGCGGCCAAAGCAATCCAGATTCCAATCATTGGAATGGGCGGGATCTATAGTTCCGAAGACGCGCTCGAATTTATCATTGCCGGCGCTTCAGCGGTGGCCGTCGGCACAGCCAGCTTCACGGATCCGTCCACGGTGGTGCGTGTGATTGAAGAGATGGAACGCTGGATGGCGGCGAAAGGCATCGGTTCGGTCGCAGAGCTTAAAGGAACGGTGCAAGCGTGATGCGCCGCTGGATGATCGGTGCGCTGACTCTGTTGTTGGCATTGGCGGTGACCGGCTGGATTTTTTATATACCGGCGGCGGCACTGAATACGCTGAAGCCCATTCCGGCGTACGCGCAGATTGTCTACAGATCGGATGCGCCCGGCGGGCCGATGCTTGAGAAGCTCCGCCGTTCCAAGGTTTGGAAAAACCAGCCCGAATTTTTCCAAACCCTGGAAAAATGTCCGCTTTCCGTCGCCGTGNNTCGCTCGGCGGGCGCGACCGGCGCGATACCTGGGTGGCGGTCAGTGCGCTCGGGCCGCAGGCCGTGTTTCTTCGCTGGCGGCTGGTGTTCACTCCGCCGAACGGCGTTAAGCGGTTGCGTTCATATGGTGCGTGGCCGGTGTGGCAGTATAGTGATCCGTCCCTGCCGGTATGGATGCGCGTTCGTTTTTCGGTTACCGAAGGGCTGCTGATCTGTTCGATTTCTGATGACAGTCATGATATTGATTATTTGCTGGATACATTGGATGGACGCCGCCCTTGGGCGGAACAAAAGGATGAACAATGAAAAAGACGACAGGGTTTATTTTTTCGCTGGCGGTTCTCCTGATGGTCGGGTGCGAGACGACGGAGGTGAAGCCGATTACCTGGAAAGAGCAGTCGGTATATCTCGCCCGGGTACGCGATCCGCGCCGGTTCGATTATAGTATTTATCAAACCCCAAAAGGAATTGCTTATCGCGGGGGTTGCCGGCTTCATCCGAACCAGATTGAGGTACTGCCGATGCAGGTCGAAGGGCCGTTGCGTCCGGTGGGAATGTTGCGCGGAAACTTCGGGCTTGAATCGCCGCTGTTGCTGGATTTCACGTCGGCTGCTAACTGGCTTGAATTTGATCTGGCGAAGACCTTGAGTGCCCATCCGATCGGGGAGCGCGGTGCGGAGCTGGTTAAGCTGCCTGGTGAGGAGGTCGCGGGATGCTTATCGGTTGTTTCCACGTTGCGTATGGGTCAGCTGTATATTGAGAATCCGCTTGTGTATGTGCGTTTGGCGAACGGATTTCTTGGCCCGCTGGCGCGCGGCATTGAAAAGCCGAAGGTTAAGGGTGTGATCGGATGGGAACTCCTTCAGAAGTTCGGACAGATCCAGTTGGATTACCCTGAGAAGAGGGTGATTCTTGCGACTGATGAAACGGAGTATGCTCCGAATCCGGCCGGTCTGATTGCCACGATTCCTTTGGTGAAGCATGCCGGGGCCTGTGTGGTGCGCGGCGCAGTGGATGGCAAGGAAAGTCTGGTTCTGATTGATCCGGCCGGCGATTTCGAAGTGGCGACAGATGGTGCGTCGGCGGTTTCTGCAATCCAGCTGGATGCAGATCTTACGTTCTCCGGTGCGACGGTGACGAATTCGCCTGGCGGAACACGAATCGGTGCGCGTTTACTGGAGNNGTAAGATCTATTTTGAACAGCCTGCCGATCATTCGTAAAAAATTCCAAATGTTGGAATTTATTCGTCGGGCCGGGGTTCGGCCAGCAGTTCTTGAACAGCTTGGCGGAGTTCAACCAACGAGACCGGTTTAATAAAGATGCGGCTGGCACCGAATTTTTTTGCCTGAGGAAGAAAGTTGACCGGTTGAATTTTCATTCCACCCGAAATGGCGATGACCGGAATGCAGGGGTTGTCTTTTCGCAACTCCATCAGCAGTTCGAGACCGTCCATTTCCGGCATCATGATATCCGTGATGATGAGGTCCGGTTTTTGCTTCTCTATCTGCCGGAGGCCGTCCTTCCCGTCCGTTGCCAATGCAACGGAATAGCCAACACTTTCCAGAAACTGTTCAAAAAGAGACAGCACAGAGAGGTCGTCATCAATGACTAAAATGTGTGACATATTATATCCTNNAATGGATTATTTCTGTTAAAGCATCGTGTACGGCTGCTAGAAGACCGGTAACGGAAAACGGTTTTTTCAGGAAACGATAGCCTTTGGATTCGAGGTTGTTCCACCGCTCGCGCTGATCCTGATAGCCGCTGCAAAGCAGAACAGGAAGAGCAGGATTTTTCATGCGGAGAGCATCGGCCAGATCAATGCCGCTTTCTTCCGCGAGGACAATATCGCTGAAGAGCAGGTCAAACCCGCCGTTTTTTTCTTCAAATTGCTTAAGGCCCTCTTTGGCGTTATTCGCCGTGACCGTTTCATAGCCGGCGGTTGCTAAAATCCGCAGCATCAGGTTGCGGGTGTCGATATCATCTTCAACCAGCAGGATCCGTCCGTTATGAGTGGGGGTTTCAGGTTGGCTACGTTCAGAAACCGGTTTGCCCG
>DINM01000006.1:0-141 GCA_002423675.1 Verrucomicrobia bacterium UBA5540 | reverse complement strand
GCCGATGCGAGATGTTTTCTCCCAGCAGAAGCTGTAGAAGGACCTCCGCGTCCTGTACTTCAGTATTGAGATTAATTCGTTTTCTTTCCACCGGCTGTTTCCGGCTGAACGCCAGAAGCTGCTGAATCAGCTCGGCCGCCC
>DINM01000021.1 GCA_002423675.1 Verrucomicrobia bacterium UBA5540 | reverse complement strand
TTTCAAGTTTCCAGTTTCAAGTTTCTGGCGGCGGCTCTTTTGCTCGTCGGCAATGTCGCCTTCGCCGCCGGAATGTCTTCCGTCCATTCCTTGGAATCCGGCAGCATCGCTCTCACCAACACGCAGAAAAACTCCTCCTGGGTGCCCGTTGCGCTGCTNNTTGTGTTTTTTGTGGCTAAAAAATCCCTTATCCCTTTTGCGTTCCTTGCGCTCTTTTGTGGCTGATCTTCAAATTTCAAGTTTCCAGTTTCAAGTTTCGCTCTGCTGCTCGCCTTTGGCGGCACAGCAGACGCCCAATGGATCATCGACGGCCAGCAGGTGCAGACGCTCAATTTGAATGTCTCCGACCCGCAGGCGCTCTACACCGACGGCTCCCGCGAACTGACCGGAACGATCCCTCTTGCAAATTCCCTCGTGACCACGGGCGGAATTTTTCGCGCCTACATTCCCTGGGATTCTCAGGAAAGCCAGCTTTTCGTCATGAACGAGGATGCCGAAGCATTTGAATTTTCCGACAGCGGAAACGTCGGACTGAAACTTGGAGTTTTAACAATCAGCGAAAACTCTCTCTACCACTCGGATGAGAATATAAAAATCGACTGGGCTTCACACATGCTGGAAGGCGGCTGGCAGATTGATCAGGTGCTGCCGTACCCGGAAGGAATTCTGAATCTGGGATATGCCGACGCCCGCTATCTGCTCAAAGGCTCCGATCTTTCCGCTCCGCTTTCTTTTAGTAGCGCTTCAACCGCAACATCAGGTTTGTTCCGCGCATACAACGAGTGGAATGGCGAGGTTGAGAATTTGTTGATCTATGACGCCGACAATGAGCTGATTAAACTTGGCGATTTGACTACGGGGTTGCAAATCGGAAACCTGAAAATTGAGCAATACAATATTCAACAGCCCGGCACAGGGCATGCCATTTCCTTTATAGAGGGGCTTCTGCATGGCAGTTGGGGAGTATTCTCTAATCCGGATACCGAGTATGGCATTGTGAGCAAGGGCTATGCTGATTCGCGCTATCTCCGAGGCGATGTGCAGATTGATCAGCCTCTTATTTTTGCGGAATCTCTGACCGCAACAAGCGGTCTGTTCCGTGCTTATTATGAGCCGGAGGATGAAGATGTGGAATTTTTCATTATCAACGGGGGTGAAGAACGGGTTGAGCTTTCCGATGTATGTGGAACCCTGAAAATTGGTGAAACTGTCATTTCGAGTGGCGGGATGTATTCGAGTGTGTCTTCTGCCAGATTCAATTTTGAAGACAAGCTGTTCTCTGGGGGATGGAAGGTCGAAGATGTTCCCGATAATTCGGGCGCGATAATGAGTCGCGGATACGCCGATGCCCGCTACCCCTTGCGCTCCGAAGGGATCACCACCAACCACACCTTTCAGGCCGGCGACACCCTGGTCATCTCCAACGGCCTAATCACCGCCATCAACCCGTAAGGTCTCTCAATGAACTCATGCAGCGAACTTCCCGACGGCTGCCAGCAGCGCTTTGACCGCATCGACGAAAAGCTCGAAGCCATTCACAAGCAGGCCAGCAAAACCAACGGACGGGTCACCAAGCTCGAAAAATGGAGCCTTGTGTTCATCACTGCGCTGGTAGTGGTTCTTTCAACTAATCCGACCGGGTTAATCACCGTCCTGAAAACCATCACTGCCTGGATTCGCTGATTCGTTGCCCGGTCCGTTTGATTTTGGCTCTTATAGTAAGGAGGAATCATTATGCTTAAAACACTGCTCATCAAACTTGGACTCTCGCTCTTCCAGTGGCTACCGCTGGAGCGCATTGTCGCCAAGGTATTCAACGCAGCCATTCAGCGCATCCTGCTGTCCAAAAAGACCGCAGCGCAGATCGCGCAAATCCGCCAGACCGTCATTCATCTGACGGAACTTGTGCAGCTCATCGATCCGATGCTGGCCGACAAAGCCGTCACCGGTGACGAAGCCAAGGAAATGTTCGACGTGATTAACCGCACACGCCTGGAAATACTCAATCTCTGGGCCGATGGAGAGTCCGCCAAGCAGCTTGAAGCCCAGCTCCCCAACTGACCACTGAAGATTGATCTTTGGTCTTGCCGCCTTCGGGCGGCTTTTTTATTATCTCAGCCATCTGCTCATTTAGGGAGGCTGGCACCAAAAATCGGCGCTGAAACAGTCTGAAAACTTCGGGGGAAACTTCGGGTTTGGGGCATCAAAAAGCACCTTTTTTCAAATTATTTCATTCACCCTTGCTTCGGCTTGCTGATTTGGTAACATGCTCTTAACGAAGCAGATATATGAAATATTCTGCAAGGTGTTGAACAGTAAATTGTTGGCTCGGGCTCGATTTCTAATCCGACGGTCACAGGTTCGAATCCTGTCCGGGGTGCCATCTTCAAAGTATGAATGATGAATAATGCAAGATGAATGGAGAGTGTCGTAACGTGAATCATTCGTGGGTGGAAATTAACCTGAGCCGAGTGAGGGAGAATGTGCGCGCACTGCGATCGGCTATTTCTCCTGAAACATCCGTGATGTTTGTCGTTAAGGCCGATGCCTACGGTCACGGATTGATCCCGGTTTCTACAGCGGCGGCTGAAGAGGGGATCTGCTGGTTTGCAGTTGCCTTCCTTGATGAAGCCCTTCAACTTCGCGCCGCATTGCCTGATGTTCATATTCTGGTGATCGGTCTGGTGCTTCCGGAACATGTCGGCGAACTGCTCGAAAAACGGATTATTCCGGTTGTTACCTGTCTTGAACACGGGTTGGCACTGGCTGAAGCCGCGCGATCCAGAGGCAAGACGCTTCCGNNGGTATGGGGCGTCTCGGTGTGCAGTGGGATGAAGTCGCCGCAACCGTCAAAGCGCTGAATGAAGCGGGCGGTTTGGAGTTCACCGGTGTTTGCAGTCATTTTACGCGTGTCGATCCGGATCAGCCGGATCACGCTTTGGCGCAGGCTGCAAAATTCAGTAACGCTCAGAAATGTTTTCCCTCAACGGTTTTCAAGCATCTTTCGAGCAGCCGCGCAGCGCTTTATTTCCCCGGATGGGATTTGGACGGTATCCGCCAGGGCATTGCGCTTTACGGATATGGAGCAAATGATCCCAAAGGCCGGTTTCTGACTAAACCGATCCTTCAGTGGAAGGCGCGCGTCGTGCAGGTGAAGAGGGTTCCGGCTGACTTTCAGGTTGGTTATTACAGTACCTATCGCACCGAATATCCCACGCAGATTGCTACGCTGGCGGTCGGCTATGCGGACGGATATAACCGGGCTCTGAGCAACCGCGGCGACGTGTTAATTGGCGGGCGCCGGTGCGCTGTAGTGGGCCGTGTTAGCATGAACTGGATTACGGTTGATGTGGGACTCGACAGCACGGTAAAAACCGGCGATGAGGCTGTTTTGATCGGCGAACAGGGTGAAGAGTCGGTTTGGGCGGATGAGCTTTCAAAAATCTGCCGGACGATTCCCTATGAAATCCTTACTAGTATCCACGCGTCATTGGAGCGGAAATACTTCTAAAGATCTTTGCCGAACCAACGGCGGGATGTGCCGATGATGATACTGAGTCCGGAAATGAGAAATCCGGCGACCAGTGCGATGGATCGGTAACGTTGAATCTGGGGGTCATATGTTGCCGGTTTAAGCAGAATATACACGGCGATTCCAATGGAAAGAGAAACTCCGGAAATCCACCAGAGCCATGCATATCGACTAGGTTTCATTTTGAACAACATATGCCGTCACACTACCGTTTTACAATTTCTATACAAGTTAAAATCACGAGCGGCAATCGTCAGATTTTTCTCCGCTCACATTGTTTTAAAATTCGTTCCAGATCGATCTGAAGGCTTTTCAGATGGTCGAATGAGCTTTCTTCCGGCGGGAGTCCGTAACGACTGCTTTCCACCAGATCAAAGATGGCATGCAACTGATTGATCTGTTCGGGATCCAGTCCGGAGCGGCCCAATGCGGCGAGAACTGTTTGCGCTGTGACATCGCCCGGCGGCAGATTGAGCCGATGTCCGAAATAGTCCGCGAGGGCGTTCCAGAGCGAATCATAAAAAGCGGGGAGATTTCCCTTTCTCAGGGAATGCCCAGCCGTGCGCAGGGCTTTACGTGCTGCTTTGGGGGCTTTCTGTCGACGAACCCGCGCGGTATCACTGCGACGGTTTTTTCGGATNNAGAAGGCCCAGCATCAGTGCGGTTGGTAGCGCCCACAACCACGGACGAATATGCTTCCACACGGCTTTAACCCAGCTCTCAATTCGCTGCAGATCGCTGGTTGTGGCAAACGGAGTTTCCGGCGGCGGTAAAACAACAGAATCCTTTGCGGCAAATACCTGAGCCGTATTATTCGATGTGGCGGTTACAGTGAGCGAAATCGGTTGGCTATTGACCGTGCGATACGAACCGGATTGCGTATCGAAAAATGAAAACGGAAGTGCAGGAATTTCTTTTGCCTCCGCCGTACGCGGAGAAATGACCTGTTCGAACTGAACCCGATTTTCCTGCTGGGTCCGGATGGCATCACCGAACAATCGGAAGGAAGTTCCATTGGACGGCAGAGCGGGCGGAGTAATCCGATCGAAATTTCCGTTGCCGGAAATTATCATCTTCAGAGTGATCGGGTCTCCTGGATGAACTTTCAGAGGATGGGCAGTTACGTGGAAATTAAACTGCCCGACAGCGCCGCTAAATCCGGCCGGGCGCCCCTCCACCGGAAGCGGTTTCACTGTTAGGGAGGTCTTTTCGATCGACAGATCCACCGGGCGTGTTTCGGTACGTTGGAACATAGAGCTGAAGAATGGATCGCCAAACGGAGAGCGGGTGTTCTGATTGGGCAGCGCCACTTGTACAGAGACGATCGGATGGAACTCAAAGACTCCGGAGCTCATCGCCCGGGTGCGGGTTTGAAAGCGGCGGATATCATAAACGACATTGCTGATCATGTCTCTTCCGCCCTGAACTTCCTGCCATTGCAATCCGTCGAGACCAGTTTCCGGCATGCCGGTCAGACTGACATTTCCCGCCATCTGAAGCCCCTGTCGGGAATAAATGGATAGCGTCAGCCTGAACGGTTCCTGCACATAGACATTCGTTCGATTTATATCCAGCCTGGCAAAAATAAGATCCGACCAGCTTTGCGCCTGTTGTGCATCACCGGATGTGCCGACAACGTTCAGTGTGGCCGCCTGTAAAACCTCCGTTTTGCCGTCAAAGGTGTATTCAAATGATGGAATCGTAAAGGTTCCGGTTTGCTGGGGGTAAACCGTATAGTTGAACGCGGTAAAGTGGTCTGACTTCCCGTTAATCCAATTCATCTGTGTCGATTGCCCGGTACTGACAAAACGAAGGCCGGGAACAGAGGGCAGGATCGGCGGCGACGGATTTTTCGCACCCCGTACCTCGATGCTCAGTGAGGCCGACTCACCCAGCTGGATCAAGGGGGGCTGGAGGCTCAGCGTCGCCTCAAACCCGAACGTCTTCACCGCCAGCAAGGCAAGGAGGATCGTAAGTTTCAAGTTTCCAATTTTAAGTTTCAAGTTTCCAAACTCCTACCAATCCTTATCGACTCGCACGGGAGCGCCCAGATACGGTGTCAGATTCGCCCGTTGANNCTTCCTGCGGACTCATTTCACCGGCCTGTTTCGGCTGCGCAGCCTGCGGCGGGTTTTTCTGCCCCTTCTGATCTGATGAAGATGACTGATCATTTTTCGACTGATTTTGTTTTTGTTGATCCCGTTTTTTCTGCTGGTCTTTATTGTCCTGTTTTTGATCCGGCTTATTTTTCTGATCGTCGTTTTTCTTCTGACCCTGCTTCTGTTGGTCGTTCTTCTTCTGCTGATCTTTCTGTTGATCCTGCTTTTGCTTATTCTGATCTTTTTTCTGTTTCTGTTGTTCAATCAGTTTTTTCAGCTTCTGCAGTTTTTCGTCGTCGGGAAATTTAGTCAGCGCCTGCTCAACCAGATTGCTGGCAACCGGTGTGTTGCCGTAAATGTATTCTTTCGCCGCCGGATTAAAGAGTTGTTCTGCCGTTTGGGCAGAGACCTCCGCACACAGTACGAGGAGCACCGTGCTGGCAATCATTAAGAATTGTTTCCGGATGTTCATGGTTTGAGCGGGTTGGGCGGGTAAATAATATTGATGACATTCTGGTTGTTTTGGATCAGTTCCGTGAATTGGGTTTTCAGATCTTCATCGAGATCAAACGCCAGTTTCCGGGCAGGCTTATCATCCAGCATAATATCGGCGGCTTTTTTATATTCATAGACCGCAATCGCTTTTTTGGCCTTGGCCATATCCTCTTTTGTTTCCTGCACGGCACGTTCAAGCATTTGAAGCTGTCCGTCGGCCCGGTCGATCAAATTCTGCGCATCCCTGTTTTCGGGCGATAAGTCAGAGAGAACCGGAGCCAGCAGTTCTTTGGCTTGGATATAATTTTCTTTCGCCGTCTTGGCTTTATATTCCTTCAGCATCGCATCGGCTTCCCCGATCAGTTTTGCCACATCGCTGAGACGGGTGCTGACCGCCAGATTCATCGCCCGTTCAAAATTCTGTTTGGCGTCTTCGTCTTTCGGATTCAGTTCCAGTGCCTGTGCGAACAGATCCGCCGCCCGCACCGCCGTGTCAGACACCGCATTGGTCTGCTGTGTTGTTCCGGCCAGCAGGGCGGTGCCGCGGTTATAAAGCGCCTTCTGCTTCAGTTTATTGTTTTTGGTCAGCGCGGCGGCATCGGCAAAGGCCTTTGCCGAACCTTGGAAATTTTTTTGCCGGTACAACACGTTGCCGCGGTCGTAATTTCCAATGTCTGGAAAAAGTTTTGTCGTTTTTTCCAATGTTTGGAACGCATTGGTGTAATCACCTTTTTTGTAGGCCCTTGACCAGTCAGAGGCATTTGCCTGCGGAGCGGAAAACAGCATGAAAAACACCAGAACAGCCGCCGGCCGGAAAAGCCCTTCGGCGAGCAGAAAAAGCAGCGCGGCGGCGGCGAACCAGCCAAAGCGCTCTTCATAAACCCTCGCCAGACGCGTTTCCTGCTCGCCGCGCTGGAGTCCGGAAATTCCAAGTTTATAAATGCGGTCGAGGCCGAAGTCGCCGGGTGCGGAACGGACGTAAAATCCGCCGGTTTCGCGCGCCAGTTTTTCAAGCAGGGATTCGTTCAGTGAGCTTTTCACCACCTGTCCCTGCGAGTCTTTGACGTAGCCTTTATCTGTGGGAACCAGATCGCCTTCCAGCGTTCCGACACCGATGGAGAAAAGTTTGATGTGATTCTTGTGAAGCTGTTCGGCCATTTGTGTCGGATCGCCTACAGTGTCTCCGCCGTCGGTGATGAGAATAATTACGCGGTCGGCGTCCGATCCGGTGTCAAAACTGTCCGCTGCCGTTTTGAGCGCCTGTCCGATGGCGGTTCCGCCGCGCGGAATGATTCCGGCATAGACATCGTCGAGCATCATCGTAAACGCTGCGTAGTCAATGGTAACGGGGCATTGCAGAAAACTGCTGCCCGCGAAGGCAACCAGTCCGATGCGGTCGCCTTTAAGATGTTTTACAAAATCGCGTACCGCCCATTTCGCCTGCTGCAACCGGTTGGGCTTGATGTCCTCGGCCAGCATGCTCTTCGATGTGTCGAGTACCACGATGATGTCCAGGCCGCGCTGCTTGACTTCTTCCCAGTGCGAACCCCATTGAGGACGGGTCAGGGCCAGCCCGATGCAGAGCAGGGCGAGCAGACGCAGTACGATGCGCCGCCGCCGGCGTTTTTCGCTGTGTCCCGGAATGACGGTTTTCCAAACACTGGAAGAAATCAGCCGTGCCAGCCGCGTTGCGCGCTGCCGGTGCATAAAGATGAACAGTCCGATCAGCGGAATGATCAACAAAAGCCATTTAAGAAATTCTGGAGCGCCGAACTTCATTCAGGGAGCCTCCCGAAGCGTGAAAGAGAGCCACTTTTTTCCAAGGTCAGGAAAATCAGCGCGGCAATCAGCCAGCCGCCGGACTGTTCTTCAAAACGAGTGAATTGCTGCATCTCGATTTTTGTTTTTTCCAACTTGTCGATTTTATCATAAACGTCCTGAAGAGTTTTCAGGTCGCGTGCCCGGAAAAACTCACCCTTGCTCATCGTGGCGATTTTCGTCAGCGTGGCTTCGTCGATCTCCTGAGGCGGCAGGGTGAAGAAGCCCTGACGAACCGGAAGCCCGCCGCCGATGCCGATGGTGTAAATTTTGATGCCAAGCGCGGCGGCGGCCTGTGCGGCATTTTCGGGCGTGAGTTCGCCGCGGTTATTGATTCCGTCGGTCAGCAGAATAACAATGCGGCTTTTGGCCTTACTGTCGCGCAGGCGGTTGACCGCCGAGGCGATTGCATCGCCGATCGCTGTGCCGTCTTCCAGCATGCCGGGGTGCAGCCCGGGGAGCCGTTGC
>DINM01000077.1 GCA_002423675.1 Verrucomicrobia bacterium UBA5540 | reverse complement strand
CGCGCCGCGGGGGGCGAGGGGGCGAGCCAGCTCGATCCGCTGCAACGGCGAAAATACCACGCCGGGCGCCTGCTCGCCGTCGCGAAGCGTTGTATCCACTAGATGTACTGTACGCATGTGCCGCCCTCCCCGGACGACGTTTTAAATTTCAAACTCACTCGTGTCGCCGCCGTCTTCGAGCGCATCGAGGATAGAGTCGATTTTCTCTTCGGTCACTTCGCCGAACCATTTGCCGTGCGGGTAAAGAACCATGACCGGCCCTTTGGTGCAGACCTTCAGACATCCGGTGCTGGAAACCGCTCCGTCCAGACCGCGGTCGAGGATTTCGGTTTCCATGTACTGCAGCAGATCGGTCGCCCCTTTCTTGTTGCAGACGCCTTGCGGATCTCCGCTGACGCGATAGCTGTTGCAGATGAAAAAGTGATACTCCGGTGATTTCATTTTTCGTTCCTTTCTTTTAATGACGGACATCCATGAATGATGCCCTTACTACCCGCATCCTCCGCCGTCGCCGGCACAGTCCGCTCCTTTTCCGCATTTGAATGCGCGCACCGGTGCTTTGATGTCCCGCCCCCCGTAAATTGCTGAAAGTGCTTCGTCGATCAGCCCTTCCATGACGATCACTTTGATGCCTTCCTGCATCAATGCATCGGTCGGTTTCGGGCCGGCACTGGAAACCCTNNAAACTCCTCCGCCTCGCCGAGATGCAGGTTCACCAGTACGCCTTCGCGCGTCGCAACGGCAACATACGGACGGTCTTCGTCGGGATTGATCGGCGCATTGCTCGCTTCCTGAAGCATATTCATCGTCTCCTGCGTGGTTCCCTCGCAAAGCAGACCGCAGGCGTCGGCGCGGCAGCGCTGGCAGTGCGTCATCTGCGTCACCAGCTTGCCGCAGGCTTCGCGCAGCTCGTTCACCATTTTCCCGGACGGCTCTTCGATGTCGGCGAACGGCGTGCCTTCGACCGGACAAAGCGGAATGATGTTGTGCAGATCAACACCCATCGCTTTGCAGCGCGCGGCGATTTCAACCATGTGATGATCGTTCACGCCGGGAATCAGAATGCTGTTCACCTTCACAACGATGTCGTGTTCTTTGAGCAGTTGAATCGCTGCGAGCTGGCGATGAATCATCAGCTCAGCCCCCTCTACGCCGCGATAGACCTTTTTGCCGTCGCGCACCCAGCCGTAAACCTGCGCACCGATTTCCGGATCGAGCGCGCTCATCGTGATCGTCACATGGCTGACACCGATTTCGGCCAGCTCCGGAATGTACGGCGCGATGCCCAGTCCGTTTGAAGAGACGCACAAAAGCAGATCCGGCAGTTTGCGGCGAAGCAGGCGCATCGTTTCCATCGTCTCTTCCGGGTTGGCGAACGGATCGCCGGGGCCGGCGATTCCGGCAACGGAAATCGGCTTGCCCATGTTGAGCAGTCGCGTCACGTAATGCAGCGCCTGACCGGGAGAAAGAAGCGAGCTGGTCACGCCCGGACGGCTTTCATTCACACAGTCATATTTGCGGTTGCAAAAACGGCACTGCACGTTGCACTTCGGCGCAACCGGCAGATGCACCCGGCCGAACTTACCTTTGGCTTCCGGGTTAAAACACGGGTGATTTTCAAATTTTTTCATGTTCATTCCTCCGCTTACATGTAGGCATAGCCCACCGGTGATGTGTCTTGTTCATGATCCAAAATCAGATTGCAAATGGTGTCGAAGAGCTGCTGCGCGCCGCGGTAGCCGAGGTGCAGAATACGCGAGCCGCCGATCCGGTCGTGAACGGGAAAGCCGACACGCAGAAGCGGAATGTTCAGTCGGCGGCTCATCGTGTAGCCTTTGCTGCTTCCGACCAGCAGATCGGGTTTCCGCTCCGCAACGACCTCTTCGATATCCGAAAAATCCACACCGTCACGAACGACGGTGTCCGCAGACAACACAGCGACTTCATGCAGCGCCATGTTAAACAGCGGCGATTTTCCTCCCGATGCGCACAGCACCGGAATCAAACCGATCTCGCGCAGGAAGGCGGTCATCGGAACCACAAAGTCGGCGTCGCCGAAAACGGCGACGCGTTTGCCGGCGGTGATTTTGTGCCCGTCGACATAGGCGTCGATCAGCCGGGCGCGCTCGGCTTTGAATGCCGCCGGAATGGAAAGCCCCGCCATGTTGCTGAGCATTTTCATGAAGCTGTCCGTCGCTTCAACGCCGATCGGAAGCGGCATGCTGAAGTCGTCTGTACCGAATTTTTCATGCAGCACCGGACCGGGCAGCACATGTTCCGGCATGCAGGTGGTGAACGAGACCAGACCTTCGGCATTACCCAGGCGGCGCATAGCGGCGAGCGGCGTGCCGCCGGGCGGCATCTTCATGTAGTCTTCCCACGAACCGCCATCAAGCGTTTCGGCGTAGTCAGGGAACAGAATGTACCGCAAGTGAAAGGCTTTCAGAATTTCGTGCAGGTGGCGGATGTCGGCGGGCGACACCATGCCGGGGCAGAAACCGAACAGCTCGTCGTCTTTCTCCGTGCGCACCGCGAGCGACTCCGCCATAGCGCGCACGGCGCACCAGAACCCTTCGGCGTGCGTACCGGCATAGCTGGGTGTCGAAACCGGAATCAGCTCCGGCATTCCTTCGAGCGCACCGTATTCGCTTTTAAATTCGTGCAGGAACAGTTGAAGGTCGTCGCCGATGGTTTCCGCCAGACAGGTGGTGGCGATACCGATCATTTCCGGCTGATACTGTTTGATGACGTTGAAGAGTCCTTCGTGCAGATTATTCTTTCCGCCGAAAACGACGGTCTCTTCGCTGAACGAGGAAGAGGCGATGTCCATCGGCTCACGGAAATGGCTGATGAGATAGCGGCGGATGTAGGTCGCGCAACCCTGCGAGCCGTGCAGAAACGGAACGCATCCTTCCAATCCGCGAAACGCGAGACAGGCACCGAGCGGCGTACAGAGTTTGCAGGCGTTGGTCGTCGGCGTGCAGCAGCTCGACGGCTTCGGCGGCATGCGGGTTTCTTTCAGGAGCGCGTTCATGATTTTTCTCCTCCGCACGTTGAAGAGGTACAGCTCATGCACATGGCCGGCGTGCAGCCGATCGGCATGGAACGCGGCGCGGTGTGCTCTTTGGGTTTCGGATTGGCGCGGCGCGGCACGAACTTCCAGACCGGGCTCATGAC
>DINM01000136.1 GCA_002423675.1 Verrucomicrobia bacterium UBA5540 | reverse complement strand
GCAGGCTTTCTTTTTCGAAGACGAGCTTTATGCCGACGTCTTCGGTGTCGTTCATGAATTCCGGCCGGTCGGCGTCGACGTAGAAGGAGCTTGAGACATTTATGCCGAGCGCGCGGGCGGCGGTTTCGCTGAGGCCGGTGCTGGCCAGTTTGTTGTCGAAGACGCAGATGGCATTGGTGCCGGTGATGCTTTCGAGCTTCACCTGTTCGAGGCCGTTGATTTGGCTGGCGGCGACGACTCCGCCTTTGACGGCGTTGGTGGCCAGTGCGACGTGGCGGTAGTCGTTCGTGGCGGCGTGATACATGGCGACGGAATCACNNGTCACCGATGGCATAGATGTCGGGCAGGGAGGTTCGCATGGCGCCGTTGACCTTGAGCGCGCCGTTGGGCAGTTTGTCGGCATCGGGCAGCAGCTCCGTGTTGGGCTTGAAGCCGACACATTGCACGACGAGGTCGGCATCGAAGTTGCCGTGGTCGGTGACGATTTTTTTGACCTTGCCGTCATCGCCGCCGATGTGGCCGGTGACGCGGGCACCGAGGACGAGGTTGATGCCCGCTTTGCGGATACCGGACTGGAGGCGGTCGGTGAATTCGGTGTCGAAATAGGCCGGAACAACCCGTTCCTGCAGGTCGACTAGCGTGACCTTTTTCCCGCGCTGGTGGTAGGCCTCGGCCAGTTCGATGCCGATGTAGCCTGCGCCGATAATGGCAACGCTTTCAATCTCCGGCTCTTTGGCTTTGTCGATCAGTTCGGAGGCGTGCTGGAAGAGTTTGCAGATGTAGATGTTTTCGAGGTCTTTGTTTTCGACATTGAATTCAACCGGCCAGGAGCCGGCGGCGTAGATCAGCTTATCGTAGGACATAAGGCTTTCTTTGCCGGTTTTCAGATCTTTGGCGGTGACGGTTTTATTTTCCGGATCGATATGGGTGACTTCGGTGCTCATGTGCACTTCGGCACCGAATTTCTGTAGTTCGCCGCAGTCGGAGTAGAACAGCTCGTTGACGTCCTGTACGACGCCACTGACGGTCAGCGCGATGCCGCAGCCGAGGAAGGAAATGTTGTCGTTCCGGTCAAACGCAATCACTTCATGATTTTTATTCTGGGCCAGCAGCGTTCGGATTGCCGAGGTTCCCGCATGATTCACACCCACTATAATGACCTTCATGATTTTTCTCCCTGATTCAGTGTTTCGCCAAATGCCGGTGAAAGATAATCATTTATGTCGGCTTTTCAAGCGCTGTTTCCCGAAAACGGCTGTTTAGACAGAATCCTGCTTGGGGACGGCCTTTCGCCGCCGCCGGGTTCAGCCCGCTTTCTGCGCCTTTTTCCAGGCTTCGAACTCGTCGAGCGTGCCGCGATAGTCGGTGATTCCGTTTCCAGTGACTTCGAGAATCCGCGTGTCCAGCGTCGAAATGAAACGGTGGTCGTGCGAAACGAAGATCAGTGTGTGAGGGAAAAGCGAAAGACCATAGTTCAGCTCCTCGATCGATTCCAAATCAAGGTGATTGGTCGGCTCGTCCAGCGCTAATACATTGCCACCTTCCAGCAGCATCTTTGAAATAATCAGCCGTGCTTTTTCGCCGCCGCTCAGGACGCCCGTTGGCTTCAGAACGTCCTGTCCCTTGAATAGCATTTTTCCCATAAATGAACGCAGCTCGACCTCGGCGGTTCCGGCATCGGCAAAACGACCCAACCACTCCAGCGCGGGAGTTTCAGCATTTAGGATAGATGAGGCGTCCTGCGGGAAGAGGCTGATCTGAACGGTTTCGCCGAACAAAACCTGGCCGCTGTCGCTTTCCAGCTGTTTGCAAAGAATGTTGAGCAGTGTCGTTTTTCCGATGCCGTTCTTCCCCACAATCGCCACGCGCTCTTCCGGCCCGATGGTGCAGGAAAAGTCGCTGAACAGCGTTGTGTCATATGCTTTGGAAAGGGTCGTTGCCTCAATCACTTTATCGCCCAGCCGTTTTTTCGGCTTAAAGCGGATGAAGGGCGACACGCGGCTGCTGGCTTTGATTTTTACAACNNGCCTGTTTGGCTTTCGAGGCATTGGAACTGAAGCGGGAGATAAAGGCTTTCAGGTCATTCGCCTGCCGCTCGATCTTCTGGTTCTGTTTTTCCTGCAGCTCGCGCGCTTCCAGGCTGGCGATGGTGAAGTCGTCATAATTTCCGGTGAACAGACGGATCTCATGGAAGTCCAGATCGGCGATGTGGGTGCAGACCTGATTAAGGAAAAAGCGGTCGTGCGAAATCGTGAGAATCATTCCGGGATAGTTCTGAAGCAGCGCGACCAGCCATTCGATCGACTCCATGTCCAGATGGTTGGTCGGCTCNNGGCTCGTCGAGCAGCAGCAGATCCGGCTTGCCGAAAAGAACCTGTGCCAAGAGAACGCGCAGCTTAAAGCCGCCCTGAAGCACCGTCATGGGTTGTTGAAACAGATCCTCGGTGAAACCCAGACCGACCAGCAGCGTCGCCGCTTCGGTTTCCATGGTGTATCCGCCCGCTTCGCCGAACTCATCTTCAATATGGCTGCACCGCTCATGCTCTTCGTCGGTCAGCTCATCGGTTGAGTAAAGATGTTCCCGTTCGCAGTGCAGCGCCCACAGTTTGGGGTTGCCCATGCAAACGGTATCGAGAATCGTGTACTCATCAAAAGCCGAATGATCCTGGCGAAGATAGCCGAGNNACCGTCACGGTTCCTTCGCTCGGTTCCAGCTGACCGGTCAGGATCTTCATGAACGTCGACTTACCGGAGCCGTTGGCGCCGATCAGCCCGTAGCGGTTGCCGGGAACAAACTTCACCGAAACGTCTTCAAACAGTGCCGTCTTGCTGAAGCGCATCGTGATTTTTGAGGTTGTAATCATGGGATGAGAGCCTGAGTTGAAGGTGAAAAATAAAAATGAGCGTCGTGTATAGCAGGATCTGACGAAAGAACCGAACGTTAACTGTCCCGGATTTTCTACCCGCAAGCGAAACGGTCAAATGGTCTTCTTCGCTAAAATGAGCGGCCGTTGATTATGCGCAAAGGCGTAGTCAATATCAGTTTTTCTCCGACGGAACTTGCAATCGTTTTTAGGCAATTGCACTTTATACAGTCTGAAAGCTTCCCATTGTGTAACTGTTTGAAAAGGACTGCCATGAAAAAGAAACTTCTGCTACCGGTTCTGTTTATTTCCGCAATGCTGTTCAACGGATGTCTGAGCTTCACTAAGTCAAACCCCTGCGACGTCGTCATCGGTTCGCATACGGCTGTAACCCCGGTTCCGCGTCCGACTGTGAGTTGGTGGATGCCGCGCCATCAGGCAGTGCTGGATCGTGTTGCGCAGGGTAATGTTGATCTGCTGATGATCGGAGACTAGATTACCCACGGATGGGAAAATGACGGCAAGGCAACCTGGGACAAAACTTATGAATCGC
>DINM01000119.1:385-7561 GCA_002423675.1 Verrucomicrobia bacterium UBA5540 | reverse complement strand
AATCATTTATGGGCAAAATCATTAAGAAAAGTAGGACACGGGGAGAGCTGTCACCGCACTCCAAAACGGTTAAAAACCGCATTTCTCCCTTGTATTTGCGGGATGAAACACTACTATTTCCGCTCTTTTGTGAACCGCAGAAGGCGAGTTAACCGGCCGGGTGGCTGTGAGCGTCTGCGGAAGAGTAAAGAATTAACCCCCGGGACGGGGTGCCCCGCGCAATGCGGCCGCAGACGTCGCCGGATAGAAAAAGTAGAAACATCATGGCAGATACCCTCACCATCGGCAAAGACGCGGACGCGATCGATGCAATGTATAGCAACACCCTCAAGGACTTCGCCGTCGGCTCCATTGTGCCCGGTAAAGTACTCCGTATTCAGGACGACGAAGTGCTTGTCGATATCGGTTATAAATCAGAAGGCATCGTCGACGGCGACGAATTCGAAGATGTAGCCGCCGTTCAGGTCGGCGACACCGTTGAAGTATTTCTCGAAAGCCTCGAAAATGACCACGGCATGGTTGTCATCAGCAAAAAACGTGCTGAACAGCAGCGCAAGTGGGATCATATCGTCAACGACTGCGAAGAAGGCAGCCTCGTTGAAGGAANNGTCAAGAACATCACCGACTTCGGTGCGTTCGTGGACCTCGACGGTATCGACGGTCTGCTGCATGTCACCGACATGAGCTGGGGCCGCATCAACCATCCGACCGAAATGGTTCGCGTTGGCGACCAGATCGAAGTGATGATCCTTGATATCGACCTCGACAAAGAGCGCATTTCGCTCGGCCTCAAACAGACCTTGTCCAATCCTTGGAAGGATATCGACGCGAAGTATCCGATCGGCACTCGCATCCACGGCAAGGTGGTCAGCCTCGCCCCGTACGGTGCATTTGTTGAAATTGAAGAAGGCGTTGAAGGTCTCGTTCACGTTTCCGAAATTTCATGGACCAAACGCGTACAGCGCGCCTCCGACGTTCTCAAGGTCGGCGACGAGGTCGACGCGGTGGTTCTTTCGATCAACACCGACGACAAGNNACGACAAGAAGATCTCGCTCGGCATGCGCCAGACCGAAGAAAACCCGTGGGAAGTCGCTGCGCTCAAATACCCGATCGGTTCGCTGGTCAAGGGTAAGGTTCGCAACTTCACTTCGTACGGAGCTTTTGTCGAAATCGAAGAAGGTGTGGACGGTATGATTCACGTATCCGATATGTCCTGGACGCGCAAAATCAACCATCCTTCCGAAGTCCTCAAAAAGGGCGAAGAAGTCGAAACCATCGTGCTCGAAATCGATGCTGCCAACCAGCGCATCTCCCTCGGCCTAAAACAGGCTCAGGAAGATCCGTGGGCGCGCATCACCGATGCCTACAAAGAAGGGCAGAAGATATCCGGCAAAGTCACCAAGCTCACCAACTTTGGTGCGTTCATTGAACTCGAAGATGGAATTGACGGACTGGTTCATATCAGCCAGATCAGCGATGCACACGTCGAGAAGGTCAAAGACGTGCTCAACATCGGTGACGAAGTCGAAGCCCGCATCGTTAAGATCGACCCGATTGAACACCGTATCGGTCTGAGTATCAAAGCGGCCAAGATTGCCGACGAAGACTTCGAGATTAGCGATGATCTGCTTACCGGTCTGCGTCCGGGCGAAGAACTGGTTGACCTCTCTTCCGCATTTGACGGCCTACTGACCGGCAACGAAGAGTGGCATCCCGGCCAGCGCGGTGAATAAAACAGAGATTTGATCTCTGTCTGATAACCCGTCCCGAAACTTCGGGACGGGTTTTTTTTGATGCGGCCATCGGCTCAAACGCGTTATTCGGGTTTGATGTCGATCGTGCGCTCTTTGCTCTTTTCCGGTTCCGTCTTTGGAATCGTCACGGTCAGAACGCCTTTCTTGAAGGCGGCGCTGATCTTGCTTTCGTCGATTCCCGAACCGAGTTGCAGTGAGCGCTGGAAGCTGCCGTAGCTTCGTTCCGCGATGTAGCAGTTTTTCTTCTTCGTTTCCTGCTCCTGTTTCTTTTCCCCTTTGATCGTCAGGATGTTGTCCTGCAGCGTCACTTGGACATCTTTTTCGTCCATACCCGGCAGTTCGGCATCCACCACGATTGCACCGTCCACTTCGGACACTTCAAACCGCGGAGCAAGCCCGGCGTTTGGAGTTAATGTTCCGACGCCCCCGAAGAAATCTTCAAGGAGATCGTCGATGGATCTGTGCAATACTCCGGCGTTCCAAAGAGCCGGATAACTGTCATTTCGTCTGGTTGGCCAGTTCATTTGGCACCTCCTTATTTACGCCCCGGAACCCCATGTTCCGAGGACGCTTTACTAAAAAGCATCGGCTGTGCCGAAGGAGGATTATTTTTGTAAATATCAGTTTATGAAATAGTTATGATATTTGTCGAAGAGTCGCTCTGAGTCAAAAATTTCCGCCCGACCACGCGTAGTGTGACAGGATTTTCCAATGGTTCGGCAGGCTCACCACAGGTGGTTGGAAACCAAATCGCTAATGGACGCTAATCAACGCGAATGAATTCCAATATTTGGAAGTTTCAACCACGGATGACACGGATTTACACGGATGGCTTCCAGAGTTTGGAAGATGTTTTCGCGCCAAGCCACCAAGCCCTCCACGTTTTTCCAGACATTGGAAGAAATCGGACAAAAAGTTCCAACCATTGGAAACTTTTTTCCGAACTGTGGGAAAATCCGTGTAAATCCGTGTCATCCGTGGTTGAATTTTGCCGAGCCCGTTCCGGTCGCTTCTTTCGGCAAAGCCGAAAGCACTTTCGTAATAGCTCAGGTCCAAACATTGGAAAACGCGGTGAGGATCCCGCGTCTACGTTTGACGTTCAGACTTTCGACCTTCGACTATAACGCCGCGAGGATGGCGTTGAAGGTTTGGCTTGGGCGCATGGCGGCATTGGCGAGCGCGATGTCGGGACGGTAGTAGCCGCCAATGTCGACGGGCTGGCCTTGAACAGAGTTCAGCTCATCACCAATTTTTAGCTCGCCGGCACGCAGTGCCTTGGCGAGCGGGGCGAAGCGCGCTTTGAGTTTGGCATCTTTGCTTTGCGCGGAGAGGGCTTCGGCCCAGTAGAGCGCGAGGTAGAAGTGGCTTCCGCGGTTATCGAGTTCACCGCATTTGCGCGACGGCGATTTGTTCTCGGCGAGGAATTTGGCGATGGCCGTATCGAGCGTGTCGGCCAGCACCTGAGCTTTGTCGTTTTTGAAGACGCTTGCAAGGTGTTCGAGCGATACGCCGAGTGCGAGGAACTCGCCGAGCGAATCCCAGCGCAGGTGATTTTCTTTCATGAACTGCTGGACGTGTTTCGGGGCGGAACCGCCGGCGCCGGTTTCGAAGAGGCCGCCGCCGTTCATGAGCGGAACGATCGAGAGCATTTTGGCACTGGTGCCGAGTTCGAGGATCGGGAAGAGGTCGGTCAGATAGTCACGCAGGACGTTGCCGGTGACGGAGATGGTGTCTTTTCCTTCTTTAGCGCGTTCGAGTGTGTAGCGGGTGGCCTCTTCCGGTGCCATGAGCAGAATTTCGAGACCTTCTGTGTCGTATTCTGGAAGATAGGCCTCCACTTTGGCGATGATCTGTGCGTCGTGGGCGCGTTTTTCGTCGAGCCAGAAAACGGCTGGAGCGCCGGTCGCGCGGGCGCGGGTGATGGCGAGTTTGATCCAGTCGCGGATCGGCGCGTCTTTCGCCTGACAGGCGCGCCAGATATCACCTTTTTCTACAGCGTGTTCCATGAGCACGTTGCCGGAGGCGTCGGTGACGCGGACGGTTCCAGACATTGGAATCTCAAAGGTTTTATCGTGCGAGCCGTATTCCTCCGCTTTCTGCGCCATGAGTCCGACGTTTGGTACGGTTCCCATGGTACGGGGATCGAACGCGCCGTTCTGTTTGCAAAAGTTGATGGTTTCGGCGTAGATGCCTGCATAGCAGCGGTCGGGAATGATAAAGTTGGTATCCTGCTGTTTGCCGTCCTTGTTCCACATCTGTCCGGAGGCGCGGATGGCGGCGGGCATGGAGGCGTCGACGATGACGTCGCTCGGCACATGCAGGTTGGTGATGCCTTTGTCGGAGGCGACCATGGCGATATCCGGCGCGGATTCATAAACCGCCGCGATATCGGCTTTAATTTCCGCTTTTTTGTCGGCGGGCAGAGTTTCGATCTTCGCGAGCAGATCGCCGAAACCGTTTTTCACATCGACACCGAGGGCGGCGAGGGTGTCGGCATGTTTTCCGAAGACCTCTTTGAAGAACACTTTGACGGCGTGGCCAAAGATGATGGGATCGGAAATTTTCATCATGGTGGCTTTCATGTGCAGCGAGAAGAGAGTGCCTTCCTGTTTGGTTGCGGCGACCTGTTCAGCGAGGAAGGCTTCAAGCGCTTTGGCGCTCATGAAAGTGCCATCGAGAATTTCTTTCGCTTTCAGTTTTAAACCGTCTTTCAAAACGATCGCGTTGCCGTCGTCGGCAACGAGTTCGATTTTAACGGTTGTGGCTTCCGGAACAGTGACGGACTTTTCGTTTCCGTAGAAATCATCAGCGCTCATGCTGGAGACGTGCGACAGGGAATCGGCGCTCCAGGCGCCCATACGATGCGGATTGGTTTTGGCGTACTGCTTGACGGCGGTGGCTGCCCGGCGATCGGAGTTGCCTTCGCGCAGTACCGGATTGACGGCGCTGCCTTTAATTTTGTCATAGCGCGGTTTGGCGGCCGGGTCGTCGTATTCCGGCAGTTTAAAGCCTTTGGCTTGCAGTTCGGCGATGCAGNNGATGTTGGCTTCGGGCTTCAGGGTCAGCGCGCCCAGCTCGGTGAGGGCGTCGGGTATGCGTTGATCTTCGGTGAGGACGTCGGGGAAGGCGGCGAGGATGCGCCCGGCCAGCGAAATGTCGCGCGGCTCAACGGTTACGCCTGCCGCGCTGGTGAAGGCCTCAATGATCGGGAGCAGCGACCAGGTGGCCAGTGCCGGAGCTTCATCGGTGACGGTATAAATGATTTTTGCTTTATCGCTCATAACATTGTCCGTTCGTTAAAAAATGGGTTCCTAGAAAATAGCTTTTCAATGGATGAGGCAATCTCAAACCGTTGCGTAATTCGCAAATGGAAAAAAGAGATGGGGTTCGAAAATTTCCACGAGGATCCCAGGCAATTGAAAAACGGAATTGAAGTGGTGCCGGTGTTGATAAATATTCGGATTGCGCATTATGAATTACTTGTTACGAAACAAAATTGACCTCACCGGAGGGGTACCGTATTGTGTGCCGCTTTTAGATTTCCAATAAAAGGAGAATTTTAATGAAAGTTGCCGTAAAAAATACCGGAACCTGCCGCCAGACTCTGAAAATCGAAGTGCCGGCCGAAACGGTTGCCGCTGAACGCGCCGAATTGNNACGCCAAAGGCGTTGCCGTGCCGGGTTTTCGAAAGGGTCATGCACCTAAAGCGCTGGTGGAAAAGAAGTTCGCCAAAGATATGGCCGCCGATCTGAAGGATCGCATTGTGCCGAAATTTTACCATGAAGCGATCGCGCAGGAAAAAGTCAAAGTAGTCGCTGTGATTGACGTTACTGAGCCGGAGCTGGTTGACGGTAAGCCGCTAAAATTTGAAGTGACTGTGGATGTTCCGCCGGAGTTCAAGCTGCCGAAGTACGAAGGCATTGCGATCAAGGCTGAAAAGACCGATGTTTCCGACAAACAGGTCGAAGAAACGGTTCAGAGCATTCTGCGTCAGCACGCGACCTATGAAGATATCGAAGGCCGCGCTGCCAAAGAAAAAGATATGGTGCAGGTCTCGTACGAGTCGACCATCGATGGTCAACCGCTGGAAGAAAAAGTTCCGCAGGCGCGCGGCATGGGGCGTGGCAACGGATACTGGATCACCTGCGACGAAGAGTCGTTCCTGCCCGGCATGGGCAAGGCGCTGATCGGTTCAAAGATTGGTGATAAGAAAGACGTTCCCGTCAAATTTCCGGAAGGCTTTATCGTCAAGGAACTGGCCGGAATGAAGGCTGAGTTCAAAGTAGAAATCACCGGTATGCGCGAGACCAAGCTGCCGGAACTGAATGAAGAATTTTTGAAAAAGCTTCAGGTTGAGTCCGAAGAAGTGTTGCGCAAGAACATCCGCGAACATATGGAAGAATCGGCGAAGAATAAGGAAAAGGGTCGTCAGCAGGATTTGATTTGCGAGTTTCTCCTGAGCAAAACCAAAATCGACGTGCCGGAAAGCGCCGTGAAGGAACAGACCCGCAACGTAATGTACGATATGGCCCGCCAGCGCATGATGAGCGGCATGAGTCAGGATCAGATTGTGGCGCAGCGCGACGATATGATGAAAGAAGCTCAGGCAAAAGGTGAAGAGCAGGTAAAACTGCGCTACATCATTATGGCTATCGCTGATGCGGAAAACATTCAGGTTGCTGATCTGGAGGTCGCCGACGAAGTGGTTCGTATGGCGGTCTCACAGCGCCGCGATGCTGCTGAATACCGCAAAGAGCTGGAAAAAGAAGGTCACCTCGAGTCGGTCAGCGATCAGCTTCGCTTTGGGAAAACCGTTGAGTTTCTGCTCGAAAAAGCCAAAATTAAATAACTGAAAACGCCGCGTGAGGGCATGCGGCCTACAGTGTTGTAGGCCCGGTCTCCGACCGGGCGATAAGAGGAGCCGATTATGAATGAAAGGGCGCAAATGCTTATTCCAATGGTGATTGAACAGACCGGACGCGGCGAGCGGTCCTATGACATTTACTCGCGTCTACTCAAGGAGCGGATCATTTTTCTCGGTACGGAAATCAACGACGACGTCAGTAATCTTATCATCGCGCAGCTGTTGTTTTTACAGAGTGAAGATGCCGAGAAGGATATCAGCATCTACATCAACTCGCCCGGCGGGGTGGTCACCGCCGGCATGGCAATCTACGACACGATGCAGTTCCTGAAATGCCCGATTACCACCTATTGCGTCGGCCAGGCCGCCAGCATGGGTGCGGTTCTGCTGGCCGCAGGGACTAAGGGCAAACGCTTCGCGCTGCCGAACTCGCGTATCATGATCCATCAACCGCTCGGCGGCTCGCAGGGGCAGGCCACGGATATTGAAATCCAGACCAAAGAAATTCTCCGCATGAAAAAGCGGTTGAACGAAATTCTCGCCGACCACACCGGCA
>DINM01000119.1:0-335 GCA_002423675.1 Verrucomicrobia bacterium UBA5540 | reverse complement strand
ACATTGCTGAGGGATTTGATTCCGGAACAAACCCGGAATTTGTAAGATTCCTTGGCTATTCCAAGCGCTCCTGCACAGAGGTACAGAGCGAACTTTATTTGGCCTTAGATAGAGGATATATTTCTCAAATGCAATTTGATGCGGCATACGAATTGGCGAGAGAGGTAAAAGCCACTGTCGGCGGATTCGTTCATTATTTGCGGAATCATCCAAAACCATGAACGGGAACTCTGAACCCCGAACTCCGAACTCTGAACTCTGAACTTATGAATACAAAACAACCCCGTAACCCCGTCTGTTCCTTTTGCGGACAATCCGAAAACGACGCCCGCAGT
>DINM01000107.1:4720-5382 GCA_002423675.1 Verrucomicrobia bacterium UBA5540 | reverse complement strand
GCGTCCACGTCTCTCCGGTATCTGCACTGACACTCCAAAACGGACTGCCGGCAGAGGTGCGCATGACACAGAAAAGGCGACCATCCGGCAATTTTACAATACTCGGTTCCTCACAGACACTGTCTGAAGGAATCCCAGGAAACGGCACCGAAAGGGCCTCTTTATTCGTAGCAAACCAGGAGATATCAATGTCCTGTACCTCAGGATTGTCGTCAATATTCTCAAACCGCATAAATTCAACATGCGCCTCCGCGGAGATAAATGATTTCGTTGGATTGGGTTTCACAGCAAAGCTGGTCCAGCGCGTAATACCTGCNNAGCGGATAGCCCCAGCTTGCCATGTGTCCGTCGCCGGGCTTCTTCGGCCCTGCGATAATACGCGGGCGGGTCCAGGTAACACCCTCGTCATCACTGCGTGCAAAAGCAATGTGTTGATCGGGTTGCGATTCCGCAGAACTTTGCGTCCAAACCGCCATCAGCGAACCATCAGGGCCATCGAAGGCAAGAAAGTGTTCATTTCCCGTATCAGTAACACCTTCGTCCGTAACTTCCGGAACAAAAACTACATAGTCCGGCTTAGTCGCCTGAAGTTGTTCCGGGATCCGGGCTTTGAGGTCGGCAGGAGTGGTAATAAAATTTGGATCTTTCTCCGCCGGCTGCTG
>DINM01000107.1:4547-4688 GCA_002423675.1 Verrucomicrobia bacterium UBA5540 | reverse complement strand
GAAAAAAGTGCTGAAAGAATCAGGTTTGGTTTCATAATGGATACTCCTTTGCTTTTAAACATATTCTAGTGCCTCAATATCAATCCCGCAGTGACAAAAAGCCCTATTCAAGGGCTAACGGAATCTTTTTCCCAAGAAGAA
>DINM01000107.1:0-4489 GCA_002423675.1 Verrucomicrobia bacterium UBA5540 | reverse complement strand
TGCAAAAGAGGTTCGCCGCCGTCCTTGCGCAATAGACGGCGCGGCGGCGTCCAAGTTTCACCTGTATCTGTGCTAACACTCCAAAATGGGCTGCCTGCGAAGGTTCGCATGACACAGAAAAGGCGGCCATCGGGTAATTTTACGATACTCGGTTCCTGACAAACACTGTCAGAAGGAATTCCGGGAAACGGTACTGACAAGGCTTTTTCATTCGAAGCAAACCATGATATCCGGATATCCTTTACTTCAGGATTATCGTCGATGTTCTCGAAACGCATAAACTCAACGCGCGAATCGATCGATATCCATGACTTCGTGGGATTCGGCATTACAGAAAGACTGGTCCAGCGCGTAATGCCGACAAAATATTTTCCGGCCTCTCCAAGACGTAACGGTTTCTGCCAGCAAATAATATTCGGCGGCATGGTTGGGTCTGGATTGTCATAAATACTGCGCGGAATCGGAATATTCTGAGCCTTAGACCATGTAACACCATTGTCGTCGCTATAGATGCCATGTAGCCAGCCTGTAGAGTGCTGCAGGGCGTCGACCCTGCCGATGTACTGGCTGTAAAGAACATAGATGCGTCCGGACTTGCTGACGAGCGGATAGCCCCAGCTTGCCATATTCCCGGCGCCGGGCTTTTCTGGTCCCGCTATGGTTCGCGGAAAAGTCCAAGAAACGCCCTCATCATCACTGCGTGCAAAAGCGATGTGTTGGTCATGCCCCTCCGAAGAGCTTTGCGTCCAGACAGCCATTAAGGATCCGTCAGGACCGTCGAAAACAAGAAAGTGCTCATTGCCCGTGTCGCTAACACCTGAATCAGTAACCTTCGGAACAAAAACCACATAATCGGGCTTAGTAATGTGAAGTTGCTCCGAAATTCGAGCCTTAAGGTCTGCGGGAGAGGCAATAAAATTTGGATCCGGCACCGTCGGTTGCTGAGCTGCACCCTTAACGGGGACGACCCAAGCGACAGCTAAAAGCACCGGAAGGATTAGGCTTGTATTCATAATTTATGATACTCCTTTGTTTTAAAAGTATTATGTTAATATCATCGACACGTCGTAATCTGCAAGAATTTTTTCCATAAAAACGAAAGGAATATATTTATTGGTTGGCCTATCTGGACGGCAGTGGGCGCTCCCCTGCCCTGCTAAGGACGACCAACGGGAGGACGCCTAACGGTGCGGGTTCTGTTTCCCGCCAAATCGTAGGAGTATTCTGCCCGCGAAACACCCGAATCTTCGCGAATGAGGCGGTTGAGGGAATCATACTGATAACTTTTAACCGATAACTGCGAACTGTCGTCACTTGTGACGATGTTCGTGATCATGCCGAGGGCATCAAAGCCATAGTCCAGGCCGCGCAATGTGTTGGTTTCAGCATCTGTCCAGCTGATCTGTTCGCAGCGATCCATGATGTCGTAGGCATATTGAACTCCGACTCCGGAGTTTGTGTTGATTACAGAAGAAATCTGTCCATTGGTCGGGGAATAACTCAAAGAGAAAGTCGTTGAAATCGAGGTGAGGCGATTCAACCGACCGTACTCGTTAGAAACTGAAGAGGTTCCATCGGAGACGGTCTGAAGCTGGAATCGGGGTAATAGCGGTTCGCTATTAAGAAAATATGGTCGGGGTGACAAGATTCGAACTTGCGACTTCTACGTCCCGAACGTAGCGCTCTACCAGGCTGAGCCACACCCCGCAGCAAAAATGAGTGGACATCGTACTCGGCCTGTTTTTTTTGACAAGCTCAAGCTTGAAAATATTTAGAGTTATACAGATCCCGCAGGATCACCCAGTCAGGTCGAGACCGATTCTTGGAGGATATTCCATATACATGCGCACCGCGAAAAAATCCAAACCGCCCCGGTACAGACCAGACGTTTTCCGTTTGTAACGGACTACTTTCCGGTGCTGCCGAACCCACCGTGTCCGCGGGTGGTCTCGGAAAGTTCATCCACCAGTTCATAATGGATCGGCGAACTGTCCGTCGCGACCAGCTGGAAGAGTCGCTGCCCTTTTTCTACCGTGTACGATTCTGTCTTGATGTGGTCGCACATCGCCATGATTTCACCGCGATAACCGCCGTCGATCAAACCGATCGAGTTAGACATGCGCAACGGTGTTTTCGAAATACTCGAACGCGGAAAAAGATAATAGGCCCGGCCGTCGTCCGGTTCACAGGAAATCCCCAGTTTGATTGCTTTCGTTTCGCCCGGCTCAAACGTAATGTCCTCCAGAACATACAGATCCAGCCCGGCATCGCCATCGTGAAAATGACCATGTTTTTTGTAGAATTCGCGAGCGGTTTCGTTGTGCGGTTTAATCAAAATCTTCATTCTAACTCCTTATTTGAACCGCGAATATACGCGAATGTCCGCTAAAGAGAAAAGCCGGGAATCGGAACTTCTTATTTGAGGCTGGAAAATTGACGTTCATTCGCGTTTATTAGCGGTTTAAACACTTTGGAGATCAAACGCATGTTAAATATCGCTGTTTTCGGATCAGGATCGGGCTCCAACTATCAAGCCATTGCCGAGGCAATCGCCGCAGGAACGCTTGATGCCCGCATTGCCTGCGTCATCTCCGATGTGGAAGACGCCTTCATCCTCGAGCGCGCCCGCAAACTCGGTCACCCCGCTATCTATCTCGACTGCGCCCCTTTCAAAACCAAGCTCGACGGCGAAGCCGAACAACGTGCCATCCATCTCATTAAGGAGCACGGCGGCGACTTCATCGCTCTCGCCGGCTTCATGCGCATCGTCAAACCCGGCCTGCTCAACGCCTTCGCCGGACGCATCATTAATATCCACCCTTCTCTTCTGCCAAACTTCCCCGGGCTCGACGCCGGACGGCAGGCGCTCGAAGCGGGTGCCAAAGAAACCGGCTGTACCGTTCATTTTGTCGATGCCGGCGTCGACACCGGCCCAATCATCGTTCAGCGCACAGTGCCCGTTCTGCCAGACGACACAGTCGAAACTTTAATGAGCCGTATCCACACGCAAGAGCACATCGCCTATCCCGAAGCCTTGCGTAAAGTCGCCGCCGATCCTGCCTGCTAACTGCCTTTCCGATATTTGGAAACTTTCGGCTGGTTTTTTCCAAGGGTTGGAAACATGCAGCATTGAAACTTAGAATTCACCGCCCGTCCCCTTATGGAAAGAAATTCTATTCAAACCGGTCTGATTAGTGTTAATTAGTGCAAATCAGTAGTTTTCAAACTAAAGGGCGTAAAAATGGCAAAAAAAATGGGTTTAGGTCGCGGGCTGGATGCACTGATTCAGGAAAAAAAGGTTACGGCTCCCGTGATGGATGTCCCCGCCCCCGATAACAGCGGCATCACCAAAATCGCTGTCGGACGGATCAAAGTCAACCCCATGCAACCGCGCCGCGTCTTCCGCGAACAGGCACTCAATGAACTGACCGCCTCGGTCAAAGAACACGGCGTGCTCCAGCCCCTGCTCGTCCGCCAGAAAGAAAAACATTTTGAACTGATCGCCGGAGAGCGCCGCCTGCGCGCCGCCAAAGCCGCAAACCTGTCCGAAGTGCCGGTTATCCTGCTCGACATCGGCGACCAGGAAGCGCTCGAAATCGCCCTGATCGAAAACCTGCAGCGCGACGACCTCAACATCATGGAAGAAGCAGAAGGCTACAAGGAACTGGCGGAAAAATTTGAACTGACACAGGACGAAATCGCCAAACGTGTCGGCAAAGCCCGCGCCAGCGTCGCCAACATGCTCCGCCTGCTCGCCCTGCCCGCCGGCATCAAAAAAATGCTCGAAGGCGGCCAGCTTACCGCCGGACACGGGAAAGTGCTTCTCTCAGTCGAAATCGACGCCGAAAAAGAATTGCTCGCCCAGCGCATCGTTCGCGAAGGACTTTCCGTCCGGACCTTGGAAAAAATCATCGAGCAGATGAACAAGCCGAAGAAAAAGCCGCGCGCTGAGAAAACCGACCTGCCGATCGACTACGTCCGCCACCTCTCCGAAAAACTGCATCAGCACTTCGGAACGGCTGTCCACATCAACAGTACTAAAACGCTCTCCAACGGCAAAAAGGTCAAAGGCTCCATCCAGATCGACTACTACAACAACGACGACCTCACCCGCGTCCTCGAAATCCTCGGCATCAGCTCCGACGACTTATAATCGTCCACGAATCGGCAAGAATTATGAGAAGTGCAGATAAAGAGAGTTTTATTCCCGTATATCAGCCTTACGACACGACACAGGCCGGTCTGATTCGAAACGCTTTAGAACAAAGCGACATCGTCTGCTACGTCAATAACGAGAACGTCTCCAGCATGCGTTTTGGAGGCCAAGGCTTCGGCGCGGCAAGCATGATGGTTATGGTTCCGAAAAGCCACCGGGACAAAGCCCTGCAAATTATTTCCGACTTGGGAATGAAATAATTTTTCCAAACATTGGAAAGATTTTTTCCAAGGTTTGGATTTTTTTAATTCGTGCCGATTCGTGTGATTCGTG
>DINM01000083.1 GCA_002423675.1 Verrucomicrobia bacterium UBA5540 | reverse complement strand
TTCTGATAGATCAAAGGATGTTAAAGCCGCACAACAAGAATACGTACGCCGCGCATTGGATCTGGCTTCTGATTTTCCGGAAGTTAAAAATCTTCTTAATCGCGCCCTGAGCCCGGAATCATTTTAAAGCGCATATCGATTGAAATTCTTCATCCCGATTCGCGGTCATCCGCGAAATTAGCGGTCAAACATTCTTTTTGCGAAGTTGCTTGAGCAGCATTTCCATATCGTCCGGAAGCGGAGCTTCAAACGTCATCCGCTTTCCGGTCTTTGGATGGTTTAGCGAAAGTTTTGCGGCGTGCAGCATCTGGCGGCCGGCTTTAACCGTCGAAGCATGTCCTCGACCATAGACGGTATCGCCGATGACCGGATGTTTGATGTACGCCATGTGGACGCGGATCTGATGCGTCCGTCCGGTTTCGATTTTCACACGCACCAGCGACGCTTCGCTGAACGGTTCGATCACTTCATAATGCGAAACCGCCTCACGCCCGTTGCGGACGTTTGCCGCCATCTTTTTGCGATGTACCGGATGCCGTCCAATGGTTGTTTCGACGGTGCCGCGCTTTCTGGAAGGAACGCCCCGAACGATCACCAGATATTCCTTTTCTGTATCGCGTTCCTTGAACTGGCGCGAAAGTTCAGCCATTGAGGCTTCGTTTTTTGCAACTATGATGACGCCGCTGGTATCCTTGTCGAGCCGGTGAACAATGCCGGGTCGCTTTTCGCCGCCGATACCGGTCAGGTCTTTGCAGTGGTAGAGCAATGCATTTACGAGCGTGCCGGTTTCGTTGCCAACCGCCGGATGCACGACCAGCCTCGCGGGTTTGTTGAGCACGATCATGTGCTTGTCTTCGTAAAGAATATTCAGCNNACCTGCATAGATTTTCTGGTTCGCCTTGCAGGGTGAACCGTTGACCGTCACTCGGCGATCTTTAATTAAGGACTGCCAGCGCGACCGGGAATGTTCCGGCCCGGCATTTGTCAGCCATAGATCCAGCCGCGCTTCCGGTCTCTCTGCAATTTTTTCCATGGAGCGGATGTTAACCGCTAATTCCTACGAATCGACATTAATTTCAAATGGCTAAAAGAGTTCAACCGCGAATGCATGCAAATTCGAAACCCGGCCTTGCCGGTTTCAAGCATTGAAAACTTCATGACTCGCGGTTTTTCCGTTTCGGTGTGAGCCAGCCTTTGTGAACGAACCAGAACAACATGCCGAAGCCGAGGATCGCCATAATCCCCAGTACGATAAAATAACCGTTGCGCGTTTCCAGTTCCGGCATGTTTTTGAAGTTCATGCCGTACACGCCGGCGATGAACGTCAGCGGAATGAAAATCGTGGCGATGATGGTCAGTACTTTCATGATTTCATTCATGCGGTTACTGATGCTCGACAAATAAAAATCCATCAAGCTCGATCCGGTTTCCCGGTAGGACTCCGCCAGTTCCAATAGCTGGACGGCGTGATCCTGACAGTCGCGCAGATAAAGCAGCGTCGCCGGTTTAATCAACGGCGACTCCGAGTGTGCCAGTGCGCCGGCCATTTCGCGTACCGGCCACAGCGTCCGACGCAGGCCGGTCAAATCGTGTTTTACACCGAACAGCCGGTTCATCGTGGCTTGATCGGGTTTTCCAAGAATTTCTTCTTCCAGATCTTCCAGCCGGTCATCATAGGCTTCCAGCACCGGGAAATAGGCATCGATAATACTGTCGATCAGGCAGTAGAGCAGATAGTCGGCGTTCATGTTACAGACCAGGCCGCCTTTTTTACGGATGCGTTCGCGCACCGGATCAAGGCAGTCGCCTTCCGTTTCCTGAAACGTCAGCACAAAGTTGGTACCGAGAAAAAAGCTGACCTGCTCGGCGAACAGCTTGCCCTCCTGCATGGAAAGCATCCTCATGGCGGTGTAAAGATTACTCTCGTAATCATCCACCTTCGAGCGCTGCCGCAGACTCGTCACGTCCTCCAGCGCCAGCGGATGGAGTTTAAAGAGCTGGCCGAGATACCGGATGGTCGACTCGTCACCGAGCCCGTCCACATTCACCCACAGCACCTGATACTTGCCGATCAGCCCGTCCAGTTCACGGACATCATCAATCTGCTTTTCGATGTATTGATCCGGCCCGTAGGCTATCACCTGAATGACCGGCTTTGGCCACGACGGGTCAATTTCCAGTGTACCGGGCGTCATCCCCGGCTTGCGCGTCGTACGTTTCAGGCGGATTTTCTTTTTCATAAGACCTCTTCACATCCGGAATTTTCCGCATGATAGGCCCGCGCCGCGCCCAAACCAACCGTTTTTCCGATGTTTGGAAGAAATCTTTCCAAACATTGGAAAATTTAATCTAGCGTATTCACCAGCAGGCCGGAGCGGAGTTTTGGCTCGAACCAGGTGCTCTTGGGCGGCATCAGCAGGCCGGCGTCGGCCACGGCCATCAGCTGGTCGAGCGTGGTCGGATGAAGCGAAAAGGCGACAATCGCTTCGCCGGCGTTGACGCGGCGCTCGAGTTCCGCGGTTCCGTGAATTCCGCCGACAAAATCAATCCGGTCACTTTCGCGCGGGTCGTCGATGCCGAGCAGCGGCGCGAGCACGCGGTTCTGCAGCACGCTCACGTCGAGCGATTCAACCGGATCGTCGGAGACCGCTTCCTTCGGCGTGAGCTCCGACCATTTATGATCGATGTACATGCAGACCGAACCGGGCGCATCCGGGATTTTTTTCTCGGTTGCGGTGATGGTGAACGCTTTTTCCAAACCTTGGAAAAACTCTTCCTGAGTCTGTCCGTTCAAATCCAGAACGACGCGGTTGTAAGGCAGAATCATCAGCTGTCCGGCGGGGAAGATCACGCTGAGGAACCAGTTATACGGTTCGTCGCCGGTATGATCTGGATTCGCGGCGCGGCGCGCTTTGCCGACGCTGACCGCGCTGGCGGAGCGGTGATGGCCGTCGGCCACGTAAAACGCCGGTACGGAAGTGAATGCATCGGCGAAGGAACCCGTCTCTTCAATTTTCCAGACGGTGTGGATGATGCCGTCGGGTGCCGTCAGTTTATAAAGCGGTTCAGTGGCGGCGGTCTGCTGCATCAGGCCGGTGATCTGTTCACTGTCGCGGTAGGTCAGGAAAACGGGGCCGGTGTTGGCATTGAGCTCGTTGACATGGCGCGTGCGATCCTGCTCTTTCACCTTGCGGGTTTTTTCGTGAATTTTGATCAGGCCGTTTTCGTAATCCTCAATATGGCAGCAGGCAACAATGCCGAACTGAACGTGTTCGCCCATCTGCTGGCTGTAGAGATAAATGCAGGGTTGTTCTTCGCGGATCAGCGCTCCGGTTTCCTTGAGCATGTTGAAATTTTCAACCGCTTTGGCGTAAACGGCATCGGAATAAGGGTCGGTTCCGGCAGGCAGATCAATTTCAGAGCGGACCACATGCAGGAAAGAAAGCGGATTGCCTTCAGCGAGGGCTGCTGCCTGTTTGGTATTCACTACATCGTAGGGAACCGATGCCACATTCCCGGCTTTGTCCGCTACCGGCCGCCATGCTTTGAAAGGATTGATTTTCATAATGCGGCGCAGTGTACAGGCTCGATCCGGAAAAAGACAACCGCAAACCTGTCCACAGTGCGGAATGCAGAATCAGAATAATTATGGACAGAATAATTTTCCGGAGCGGGATGGAATTTTAATCATTCTGTCCATAATTATTCTGATTGAATGGCTGTTTTTGCAAAGCACTTGACTTGTTTTTATTCATACCCGACCATTCGCCTTATGTTTACACTTTCGGTCAAACAGGTTGAGTGGCTGGCCCCGGATATTTTTGAGCTGGGGCTGGAGCGCGGCGACTATCAGTTTGAAGTCGGCGAATGTGCCGTACTGTTTAACGGCGACGGCGATTCGCGGCCCTACAGTTTTTCGTCTTCCCCCGATGATGAGCTTCTGCGCTTCTTGATCCGCCGCGTTCCCGGCGGAGCCGTCAGCGACTGGCTGGCGAAGCGTCAGCCGGGCGATCTCGTCACCGTCAGCTCATCGTTCGGGGAATTTCGTCCGGGTCGGGAACCGTTACCGACGGTCTTTGTTGCGACCGGCGTCGGCATCTCGCCGTTTCTCAGCATTCTGCGTCATCGTCCGCCGGCGGTTCGTCCGCTCTGTTTTTACGGCGTGCGCGTTGCGGGCGACGCCGTGCATACCGGATTGCTCAGCGAGCGGGCGGACTTGCGATTGGCGGTTTCGCGCGAAGCGGTGGAGGGACATCATCACGGCCATGTCACTGAACTGGTTGCAGAGCTTCCGCTCATTGAAAACGCCCGCTACTTCCTGTGCGGGCACGACGCCATGGTCACCGCCGTCTGGGACCAGCTCCTCGCGCGCGGCGTCGACCGCGACCACGTTCACGCCGAAGTCTTCTTTGGGATCAGTTGACGATTAGCCGCCCACCTCGCCATCCCGGCACCCTCCGACGGAGGGGATTTCCCAACGGTTGAAATGTTGAACCACGAAATACACGAACCACACGAAAACCAATTTGCCTTTCGTGTATTTGGTGTATTTCGTGGTTTGGCTACTTCCCGCTGGCTTCTCGGTAAAGATCACCGGCGCGGAAGGAGGAGCGGACGAGGGGGCCGGAGGCGATAGCGAGGAAGCCGAGTTCGAGCGCGGATTTTTCCCAGCGGGCGAATTGGTTAGGGTTCGGGAATGAAATGACCGGATAGTGAGTGGCGGTCGGCGCGAGATACTGTCCGATGGTGAGCAGTTCAACACCCGCGCCGCGCAGCGATTCCATGGCGGCGAGCATGTCGCTTTCGGTTTCTCCGAGTCCGACCATGATACTGGATTTCGTTAATAGATCGGGCCGCAGCTCTTTGGCTTTTTCCAATATCCGGAGGCTGGTTGCGAACGAGGCTTTGCGGTCGCGTACGTTAGCGGTGAGCCGTTCGACGGTTTCGACGTTATGCGCAAAGACCTTGAGTGGCGCGTCGTCCAGCAAAGCGGCCAGTGCCGCTTCGTTTCCGTTGAGGTCGCTGCAGAGCAGTTCGCGTCCAATGGTTGGAACACGAGCGTGTACGGCGTCGAGGCAGGCGCGGTAGTGCGCCGCGCCGCCGTCGGGAAGATCGTCGCGGTTGACGACGGTGATGACCGCATAATCGAGTTTCATCTGTTCGATGGCGTCCGCCAGCCGTTCCGGCTCGTTTTGATCTGTTGGCGGCGGCTGGTGTTCGTGCTGTACGGAACAGAAGCGGCAGTTGCGCGTGCAACTTTGCCCGGCGATCATGAAGGTGGCGGTGCCGC
>DINM01000124.1 GCA_002423675.1 Verrucomicrobia bacterium UBA5540 | reverse complement strand
TCTCGAATCCAGTTGATTCCAAAGGCGATCAATACAAAGAACGGAATAGAGATGCCGCGCGGAGCCGGACTAAATGCATCACGTAGCAGTCCGGCCAGCCCGGCGGCATAAAACATTTCCGCCCGGTCTGTATGCAGCGCAATGAAAATAACCAGACCGGTGATGACGGGAAGTTCAAGTGAATCGAATATTCCCCACATCGGGAGCATCGTTTGCAGCAGTGTTCCGACAGCTAAAAGCAGGGTGATCAGACGGCGGTTCATTCGCTGGCCTCCGCGAGGGTTTCCTCAGCTTCGACGAATACGACATCCATCAGTTCGGTGACCGCCTTGGGAATGACGTCAGCTACCTGATAAAGTCCCGCATCTTCGACGCCGACGCTTTCGATGTAGCCGATCAGAATATCTTTCGGAAAGACGCCGCCCAGTCCGGATGTCACCACGGCATCACCGATATGAACCGGTGCGTCTTTGTGAATGAATTCCATACGGGCGACCGGATAACCCCGGGCATTTACGCCGCGGCCGGTGACCAGACCAAATGTACCGGTTCGGCTGACGCGGGCGGAGACTTTGCAGGCCGGATCAGAAATCAACAGCACATCGGCGCTGTAGGATGAAACCTCGGAGGTTCGCCCGACCAGACCGTCCGGTGAAATGACGGCGCGGTTGAGTTTAATACCCTGTGCACCGCCTTTGTCCAGCCGTACACTTTGCCACCACCCGCTGACGGTGCGCGAGGTNNGAATAAGCCTCCGCTTTTGACGGTTGTAGAAATCAAGCTGTTCCTGCAAGTGACGGTTTTCCTGCTCCAGATTTTCCTGCTCTACCTGTTTCGCCTGCAGATAGATAACTTCTTCGGAAAGCCGACTGTTTTCCTCGAGCAGACCGCCGAATCCGCGAACGGTATCAACGCCCTCTTTCAGACTTTGAACGGTTTTGATAACGGCACACTGGAACGGAGCCAGCACATCCCGAAAGACGCCCTTTACGCGGGCGGTGCAACCGCCCGGCAAGGTAAAAAGCAACAGCAGGACAATCCCCGCTGCCGCCCATTTAAAAAGACTTCTCTTTGTAACCATAGACCCATCCGGCCTTCATTCAAAACCCGGAGGGACGAAAAAACAGGAATCCGTGCATTGTTATCGTGCACGGGCTTCAGAGAGCTTGCGCAAGAAGTTGATTTCGTGCAGCACCACACCGGTGCCCTCGGCCACCGCGCTGAGCGGATCATCGGCGATATGCACCGGCAGACCGGTGTTATCGGCAATGAGTTTGTCCAGTCCGCGAAGCAATGCGCCCCCGCCAGCCAGCACCATACCGCGATCCACCAGATCGGCGGAAAGTTCCGGCGGACAGCGATCGAGCGTCACACGCACCGCCTCAACGATGCCGGAGACCGGATCTTTGAGTGCGTTACGGACTTCTTCAGAACTGATTGTCAGCGTTTTCGGCAGGCCGGCGACCTGGTCGCGGCCTTTCACTTCCATCGTCGTCTCTTCGCCAACCAGCATAGCCGAACCGATTGAAATCTTAATGTCTTCTGCGGTTCGTTCACCGATAAGCAGATTATATTCCCGTTTAAGATACTGGATGATTGCCTCATCCATGTCGTCCCCCCCGATGCGCACGCTGCGACTGAAGACTATACCGGCCAGTGAGATCAGCGCGACTTCGGTTGTACCACCGCCGATATCTACAATCATATTGCCGGCCGGTTCCTGAACCGGCAGTCCTACACCGATCGCAGCAGCCATCGGTTCTTCTATTAAAAACACATCCCGTGCGCCGGCGTGGACTGCGGAGTCCTTGACGGCGCGTTTTTCTACTTCTGTGATGCCGCTCGGAACGGCCACGACCACGCGCGGACGCACCATANNTGAATGAAATACCTCAGCATCGCTTCGGTAATTTCAAAATCGGCAATGACGCCGCCCTTCATCGGGCGGATGGCGACGATGCTGCCCGGCGTGCGACCCAGCATGCGCTTGGCTTCGTCTCCGACAGCGAGAACGCGGTTCGTGCCGGCCTGCACGGCCACCACGGAGGGCTCGCGCAACACAATGCCGCGGTCGCGGACGTAGACGAGAGTATTGGCGGTTCCGAGGTCGATGCCGATGTCGCTGGAGAAAAGACCCATCAGACGGTTTAACATAGCGTTAATTCCTGTTTTTATTCGAAAAGTAAAAATCTCATTAAGTGCTTCATATTTGCCTGTTTAAACAAAACCGGTCAAGCTGAAAGCATGCGAATATTCACTACCAACGGGCGTTTCCAAACCTTAGACGCTCACCGGAACGGTCCTGCCGAATCCGCAGAATCAACCCCTATTAAACCGCGTTTGGCTGCTTCTTCAGCAAAACGACCTTGCCATGGCGGCGAGAAATTACGGCCCATCGAGTCAAGGTCTTCAAGCGAATGGTAGTCGCGCGTCACACCGAACGGATCGGGAACCGGCTCCATACCGAACGTGAACGCCGCCGCGCGCATCACCTGCCGCTCCATCCGGCGCGAAAACGTCTCCACNNGAGTGTCACATCGGCGTCGGTTTTCACACGCCACGCCGCTTTTTCCAAAGTTTGAAAATCTTCTTTACCGGCCAGTTTTGGGTTGTTGACCGCGCGCACCCGGACATGCAGTTCCTGCTCTGCAAAACTCCGTAACCGCTCCAGCAAAGGTGCGTCCACGGCGCCAGCGTTAACAATCGTAATCGCCTTCTCCTGCGGCGCATTTGAGCATCCCGCCGTGAACAAAAACAGACCCATTATTAAAAGTGTGATAAGACGCATGAAAAAACTCCTTTTATCCCTGAATAACGGTTAGTATTCTGCCGTTTTATCAACGCAAAATACAAATCTGTTTTATGCCTGCTTTCAAATATATCGCCCGAAACGCCTCCGGGAAACGGATCGACGGCACACTGGACGCCGCCGACCGCCGCGCGGCGTTGCAGATGCTCCAGCAGGCGGGACACACTCCCCTTTCCCTCGATCAGACGACGGCAAAACAGTCTGTATCTGAAACCC
>DINM01000028.1:4441-4563 GCA_002423675.1 Verrucomicrobia bacterium UBA5540 | reverse complement strand
CGCGTGCTCGAAAAACTCAACAGTCTTCCGGCGGGCACATTGCCCGACGGTGTGAAGCCCTCGCTGGGGCCGGACTCGACCGCGCTCGGCCAGGTTTTCTGGTACACGCTCGAAGGGCGCGA
>DINM01000028.1:0-4382 GCA_002423675.1 Verrucomicrobia bacterium UBA5540 | reverse complement strand
GGTGCGCTACGGCCTGCTCTCCGCCGAAGGCGTTTCCGACGTCGGCTCCGTCGGCGGCTACGTCAAAGAATATCAGGTCGATGTCGATCCCGATGCCATGCGCGCCTACGGCGTTACGCTCGACGACGTATTTTCGGCCGTCAAAGCCGCCAACATTGATGTCGGCGCCAAAACCATTGAAATCAACCGTGTCGAATATTTCATTCGCGGCATCGGCTTCATCAAGCGGATCGAAGACATTGAAAACAGCGTCGTCAAAGTGCGTGCCGATCATGTACCCGTGCTGGTCAAGCAGGTTGCGCACGTCACCACCGGGCCCGCGGCGCGGCGCGGCGCGCTTGATAAGGGCGGCGCGCNNCCGCCGTCGGTGGCGTCGTGGTTGCGCGCTACGGCGACAACCCGCTGGCCGTCATCAACCGCGTCAAAGCCAAGATCAAAGAAATCGCGCCGTCACTCCCGCACAAAACACTCGCCGACGGAACCGTCAGCCATGTGGAGATCGTTCCGTTCTACGACCGCACCGGGCTCATCTATGAAACGCTCGGCACGTTGAACGACTCCATTGTACAGGAAATTCTCATCACCATCATCGTTGTTCTGATCATGGTCATGCACCTGCGCAGTAGTCTGCTCATCAGCGGCATGCTTCCGTTGGCCGTTTTGCTGTGCTTCATTGCTATGAAATTTTTCGGCGTACAGGCCAACATCGTTGCGCTTTCCGGGATCGTCATTGCCATTGGAACCATTGTCGATATGGGCATCGTCATCTGCGAAAATATTCTGCGGCATCTTGATGCCGCAGAGCAAAGCGCAGAGAGCATAGAGCAGAGCGAAAAGACCCCATGCGCCATGCCCCATGCCCCATGCGCTAAGCTCGAAACCATCCACCGCGCCGTCAGCGAAGTCGGCAGCGCGGTCTTTACCGCCGTGATGACCACCGTCGTCGGCTTTCTGCCCGTATTCACCATGATCGGCGCGGAAGGTAAACTTTTCAAACCGCTCGCCTTCACCAAAACCTTCGCACTGCTCGCCTCCATCCTGATTGCGCTGTCCGTCATTCCGCCGGCCGCCTATCTGCTCTTCACGGGTGTAGGGCGGAAACGGTTGAAAACCTTTCCGCCGCACGCACGCAGGGGCATCCTTGGCGGGAAGGTATCGTTCCTCAACCATTCCCGCCCTACAATTAAACACGTCCCTGCCTGGCTGAAGCTGAACCGCTTCGGCCCGAATGCGGCAACATGGCTCATCGTTCTGCTGGTCGGTGTTATTCTGACGAATGTCTGGAATCCGCTCGGCCCCGAAAAAGGATTCATCCTCAACGTCCTGTTTGTCGCGCTGCTGGTTGGCGGACTGCTTGGGTTTTTTAAACTTTTCCAAACGTTCTATTCACGCATGCTGCGCTGGTGCCTGCGGCATAAAATTGCATTTCTTTCCATTCCACTCGCCCTCATCATTTTTGGATTCGCTGCATCGCGACAGCTGGGTAAGGAATTTATGCCGCCGCTCGACGAAGGCTCNNGAACTATAAGCCGGAATACAAAACCGACAAAAACGGGCGGCGCATCAGCTTTCGCTATGACCGGCATAAAAAAGAATTTGTCCGCGATGAAAACGGCGAACTGATTCCCGACTCGAGCGGACTGCCTTTCCGTCAGTGGCGCAAAAACATTCATTCGCCGGATGATATCTGGAACGCCATTGTGCAGGCGGCTAAACTGCCCGGCGTCACCTCCGCGCCGAAGCTCCAGCCGATCGCCGCGCGCATCGTCATGCTTCAAAGCGGCATGCGCGCGCCGATGGGCGTGAAAGTCAAAGGCCCCGATCTTGCCACTATCGAAAACGTTGGCCTGCAGATCGAAAAATATCTCAAAGAAGTTCCGTCGGTTGAACCGTCCGCCGTCATCGCCGACCGCATCGTCGGCAAACCCTATCTGGAAATTGTTCCCGACCGGCAGGCGCTGGCCCGTTACGGTATTCCGATCCGCAAATTTCAGGACGTCATCGAAATCGCAGTCGGCGGACGGCAGGTCACCACCACCGTCGAAGGGCGCGAGCGTTATCCGGTGCGCGTGCGCTATCCGCGCGAACTGCGTGACAATTTCCAAACATTGGAAAAAATCCTGGTGCCCGGCGCGGGGCCTGCCGCGGCGAAGCCTTTCGGCGAAGCCGGGCAGCAGATCCCGCTCACCGAGCTGGCAAAAATCAAATACGTGCGCGGGCCGCAGGTGATCAAGAGCGAAGACACCTCGCTGATCGGCTACGTTGTGTTCGATAAAAAACCGGGGCACGCCGAAGTCAACGTCGTTCAGGACTGTCAGCAATTTTTGCAGAGCAAAATCGACAGCGGCGAATTCGTTCTGCCCAAAGGCGTCAGCTATACCTTTGCCGGAAGCTACGAAAACCAGATTCGCGCCGCCCAAACGCTCGCGTTCGTTCTGCCGCTGGCACTGTTCGCCATCTTCATGCTCATCTACTTCCAGTTTAAATCCATCTCCACCACTGCCATCGTCTTCTCCGGCATTTTCGTCGCCTGGGCCGGCGGCTTTATCCTGATCTGGCTCTACGGCCAGCCGTGGTTCATGGACTTCAGTTTCTTCGGGGTGGGGATGCGCAACCTGTTTCAGATTCACACCATCAACATGAGTGTGGCGGTCTGGGTCGGATTCCTTGCGCTCTTCGGCATCGCTTCTGACAACGGCGTCATCCAGTCCACCTACCTCGACCAGGTCTTCCGCGAACACAAACCGGCCACCCGGGACGAAATTCACGACGCGGTTGTCGTCGCCGCGCAGCGCCGCGTGCGGCCCTGTCTCATGACCTCTGCCACCACCATTCTCGCGCTGATTCCGGTACTCACTTCCACTGGGCGCGGAAGCGATGTTATGGTTCCCATGGCCATCCCGTCGTTCGGCGGCATGCTCGTCGTCCTCATCAGCATCTTCGTCGTCCCGGTGTTCTACTGCTGGATCAAAGAAGCCCGTCTCAAAAAATCCGCCAGATAATTTTCCAAACATTGGAAAATTACGAGATTACGGGACCTTTCGATTGCAAACGCCGATTGAATTAATCAGGATTTCGGGTATACTCGGGGCCAATTGCTACGAAAGCTATAAATCTATAGGAGACTGGGATGAAAAAGAGAGCCGTTATTCTAATAATCACTATCGCGTTGGCATCGATTGCCGGAGCGCATTGCCAGATTCCGTGCGGAATTTATGACGACCATGCCCGCATCGCGATGATGGAAGAAGAGGCGACGACCATCGAAAAGTCGATGACCGAAATCGCCAGGCTTCCGGCGGATTCCCCGCAGAATATCAATCAGCTGGTGCGCTGGGTGAATAATAAGGATGAGCATGCCGACAAGCTGACCGAAATTGTGACATACTACTTTCTCGCTCAGCGCATCAAGCCGGATACAGAAAACTATGAGGCCAAGCTGAAGACCTTACACGGAATGATGATCTCGGCGATGAAGTGCAAGCAGACGGTCGATCTGAAAAATGTCGAGGATCTGAAAACCCTGATTCACGCGTTCGAAGGACTCTATTTCGCGAAGCCTTCAACGGCTCAACCGGCGCACTGATATTTTTCCAATGTTTGGAACCCCCGGCCTACAGGTTAAAGTCTTCTCTCACTCTCTGACCGGTTCGTTCTGGTTGCCGCATTTCGGGCAGCGGGCGAGCGGGGTGCGGTGCGGTACGCTGTAGATGTGGCGGCAGCTGTCGCAACGGTAGACGACGGGATTCCCTCTTCGCCGGCGACGGCGGAAGATGATTACATCATAGATGAGCGCGGCTACGAAAAGGAAGATCAGCGTCAGCGCAAGCGGTATCACAAAGAAGTTGAACGGGTCGATCAGCATCAGTGGCCCTCCTTCTGCGGAAAGCGGATGTCGAGCCATCCGTCGGTGCGGGTTTTGGCGGGCTTGAAGGAGATTTGGCGGATGGCCGCGAGCAGAGCGGTGTTGGTGACCGGGGTGCCCAAAAAAAGCTGTTCAATGGTTCCATCGGGGCGGATCGCCAAATTGACGCGGAGGGTTGCGGGCAGTCCGGTGGTGTCGATGATGAGCGGCGGAAGTTTTCCGACGCGCGGTTGGAGTTCCGGCGAGGGGAACCATTGCGGGACGGTTGTCGGCGGCGCGGCGGTACGCGCCGCGACTCCCGGTACGGGCAGAGCCTTTTGCGGGATGACGAGTTCTTCGGTGAGAAGCGTTTGGCGGATGTTGGACGAGACACTTTGCGTTCGCGTCAGGTTTCGGACGGGATCTGACGGCTTTTCAAGCGTGATGGGCAGGTCGACGCGGGGTTCGATGAAATGTCCGCTGAATCCTTCGGTCGAGGGCAGTGCAAAGAGTGTGGGCGTTTGCAGTTTATTGAGGG
>DINM01000113.1:6749-7696 GCA_002423675.1 Verrucomicrobia bacterium UBA5540 | reverse complement strand
AATTACAACGGAAACGACCTGCTGTCGGGATTGGAAACCCGTACGAAAACTGAAGACCGGCATGTGTGGCTGGTTAACAACAATGGATACTGGCTGAAAGGCCCGACCCCCGCCGATGAGTGGGGTTTTATGCTGAAACACAATGAACGTGCCATGGCAAAACGTTATCCGGAGGCTTGGCAAAAAATCGCATCCGCCGAACAGGGGCAGTTTTCCACTGCAGAGGGTTTGTGGAGTTTTTCAACCGTCCATCCGTTGCGCGAAGGAACGGTATCGAGCTCCGGCAACAGCGTGGCATTTGAGCCCAGCCAGAGCGCGATCTCCGCCGATAAATACATGTGGAAAACAATCTCCTTCCTCCCCGCCCGAATTTACACGGCGGGATTCAGGAGCCAGCTGGTGTTACTGAGTGGCGTCACCGCCCTGCTTCTATCCCTGAGCTTTGCAGGCTGCTGGTTACTGGCCCGAAGCCATGCTGCCGAACAATTACTCCGCAAGAACCTTGAAGTCCGCGTAAAAGAGCTGGCCATCGCCCGGTCGGAAGCCGAAAAAGCCACTCTTGCCAAAAGCTCGTTTTTGGCAAATATGAGTCATGAGATCCGCACCCCAATGAACGCGGTGATCGGCATGACAGATCTGCTGATGGAATCTAAACTCGATCCCGAACAAAGGGAGTTTGCCAATATCATCCGTATCAGCGGAGAAGCTCTGCTGATCTTAATCAATGATGTGCTCGATTTCTCAAAGATCGAAGCGGGACGCATGGAACTCGAGCAGCAGGATTTCGATGTGAGTCAGTGCGTAGAAGACACACTCGATTTGATGGTTTCAAAATCTGCTGAAAAAGACATTGAACTGGTGTATGAAATTGACGGCAATGTGCCTGCAATCATTCGGGGCGATGCCAGCCGGTTGCGACAGATTCTGCTCAACCTGCTGAGCAATGC
>DINM01000113.1:0-6681 GCA_002423675.1 Verrucomicrobia bacterium UBA5540 | reverse complement strand
ACATGCCGGAAGGTGTTAATTGTCGATGACAACGAAACCAACCTGAAAATTCTTTCTGCCCAGTTGACCCGATGGGAGCTGATCCCCGTGACTTTTAACACGCCACACGCCGCGCTCGACTCGATTACCGCAGGTCGAGAATATGCCCTGATGATTACCGATATGCAGATGCCGAAAATGGACGGAGCTATGCTGGTTCGAGAAGTGCGCAAACATCGCACTGCAGCGGAGCTCCCGGTGATTATGCTCACCTCGCTCGGGCTAGATAAGCCTGACGAAACGCTGGATATCTCATCTTTCCTCACCAAACCTGTAAAGCCAGCACAACTCTACCAAAATATCTCCAATATTTTCCGGGGCGAAGGTGGAAATTATACCCAAGTCGTATCTGCCGTCCACACACACACCGACGCCTGCCCGCTGAAACTGCTGGTCGTGGAGGACAATCTGCTCAANNGCCAATTATGGACGGCCTGACTGCCACAAAAAAACTCATCAACTATTTTGAAGGTAGAAAACGCCCGCTGATCATCGGGATGACCGCCCACGCCGCGAATGAAGAACGCGAACACGGGCTTGTTGCGGGCATGGATGACTACCTCACCAAACCGATCCAGCTGGCCAAACTTAAAACACTGTTATGGGGCATTCAAAATCCGAACTCTTCACCCAATCTGTCTTGATAATTTGCCGCGACAGTTTAGATCAAGTAATCGCTTAACAGCTTCCGGAGCGTGCTTTCGGTTTCATAGAGAGCACTTTTTTTATCCGCCGGAGCAGTAAGGCGAATTTCAACTTTTCCAAACCCTGGATAAAAACCGATCGAAGTTTCCAAGGATTGGAAACCCGCCGCTTCGAGGCGGGTGACGATGTCGGATTCGCCGATGCCTTCGGTGATCAGCACCCGCAGTTCGAGCGGAACGGCGTCCGGAAACTGCCGGATGAGCCACGGGACGATGTGATCGTGGAGGACGGCAGTAAATTCGCTTGGCGGACCGGGAACGATAAAAAGAGTCTTTCCAAAGGTTGGAGAAAATCTCTGCGCGACGGCGGCGCCGGCGCTGTTGATAAGCGGTTCGGCGCCTTCAAGGATGAGTGCCATGCGTTCGGAAACCGGAGTGACGGAAATCCCCCGCGCGGCAAACCGCGTATGAAGTTCAGCGAGCCCGTCAGTGGACATGACAATTTTGCATCCGAAAAGTCCGGCGAGCGCTTCGCGGGTGATGTCGTCAGCGGTCGGTCCGAGCCCGCCGCTGATGACGACGATGTCGGTGCGCTCAAGAGCTCCGCGCACAGCGGACTGGATGGTTTCGATGTCGTCGGAAACGGTAGTGTCGCGGGAAAGGCGCAGTCCGATTTGAGTCAGCGCCGCGCCAAGCGTCTGCGCATGGCTGTTGAGCGTGCGCCCGCTCAGCAGTTCACTTCCGACCGAGATCAGTTCAATATCAGTCTTCATTGAAAAAATCCTAATGACGAAACACCCAAATACCCAAAGAAACCCAAATGACAAAATATCCAAGTCCTAAAAATTTCGTCATTGGGTGTTTCATTTTTCGGGCTTAATCGGCGTAGCCGTTGGGGTGGGCTTGGTGCCAGTTCCATGCACTTTCGACAATGGAGCGGAGGTCGGGATATTCCGGTTTCCAGCCGAGAATGGTTTTGGCTTTGGTGGAGTCAGAAATGAGGCGGGTGCAGTCGCCGGCGCGGCGCGGCTGAAGTTCCGCCGGAATGGCGTGACCGGTTACCTCACGGGAGACCTCAATGACTTCTTTGACGGAGTAGCCGTCGCCGTTGCCCAGGTTGAAGGCTCCGGTGATGCCGGGGTTGAGTGCGAGGATGTGCGCCTGCGCGAGGTCGCGGATGTGAATGTAATCGCGGATGGCGGTTCCGTCGGGCGTGTCGTAATCGTCGCCAAAGATGTAGATTTTCTCGCGCTTGCCGAGCGGCACCTGAAGGATGAGCGGGATGAGGTGCGTTTCCGGAGCGTGATCTTCGCCATATTGGGCGGTGGCACCGCAGGCGTTGAAGTAGCGCAGGAAGACACATTCGACACCATGGATTTGCTGAGCCCATGAGAAGATTTTTTCGCAGAGCAGTTTGGACTCGCCGTAGACGCTTTCAGGTTTCTGCGGCAGGCTTTCGTCCATCGGCATTTTTTCCGGTGAGCCGTAGGTGGCGCAGGTGGAGGAAAAAATCAGCTTTTTGCAATCTGCCGCGACCATGGCTTTCATGAGGTTGAGCGAGCCGCAAATATTGTTCTCGAAAAACGGAAGCGGGTTGACCATCGATTCGCCGACTTCGATGTAGGNNCGGCAACTAAAACCTTCATATTAAAATCCTTCGTTAAGAAAATTGAAACGGGAAGATAGCGCCGGAAGCCTGTTGCGCCAAGCATTTCTATAAAGGGGATGTACAATGTTCATGTTTGATTTTAAGAAAATCCGGGTTATGCTGAATGAGCAACTAAACTGGGAGCCTTCATGATACGACCCTCAGAAGAAAAACTCCAACAGTGGATTGTGCTTTTTTTGTCGCTGCTGGTTGTTTGCGCGGCCTTATGGACGGCCCGTGAGTCCGGACAACAGACCGATTTACGAATGCGCCGCGAATTGGCCCGGCATGCCAAAAGTGTCGTTGAAACGATTGCTCTGGATAATGTCCGAAAGCTCACGTTTACGGCAGCAGATGTAAATTGGCCGGAATTTCAGCGATTGAGTGCCCAACTGAGACTCTATGCCGATGCCGCCGGACTGCNNCTGCGTAACGGGAAGCTGGTGTTCGGCCCGGAGAGTCTGCGTTCGGGAGACCCGTATGCCTCACCGCCCGGCACGGTGTATCAGGATCCGTCGCAGAAAGATTTCGACATTTTCCAAACCGGTGAAGCAACCGTGCAAGGGCCGGTTACCGATGAATATGGAAATTTTGTGACGGCATCTATACCGGTGATTGATCCACGCTCTGGCAAGGTCCTGATGGTGGTCGGACTGGATCAAGAGGCATCCCTCTGGCGTGCGGAAATACGAAAAGCTCAATGGACCGCTTTTTTAACCGCAATGATTCCAATGAGTATCCTGATTACCGGCTATTTTGTAATGAAGATTCGCCAGCGCTTCGTACACACGCAAAACAAACGGCTTCGTCACACCGAAGCCGTCACCTGTGCGGTGATTATGCTGCTGCTGACTCTGATTTCAGCGAAGCTGATCCATAATTCAGAAAACGAATCCCGAAAAAATACCTTTCAAGCTCAGGCCAAATCCCGGGCAAGTACGTATATCGAGACCTTTAAGACCCTTCGAAACAACCTGAATATGCTGGTTAGTTTTTTCGAATCCAGTGAATACATCAGCCAGAAAGATTTCCACTCGTATTGTAAGCCTCTGGTTGCAAACAATCCGATTCAGGCCTGCCTCTGGATGCCGGAGATTCCGGCCACAGACCTCGACCACTTCACGCAAACTGTCCGAACAGAAGATTTTCCGAATTTCTCGGTCTGGGAGTTAAACAAACAGGGGAAACCTGCTCCTGCACAGGGAGCGGTGCACTACCCCGCGCTTTATATTGAACCATTGCCCGATCATCAAACGGCGCTGGGATACGATCTGTATTCTGAGCCGCTGCGCCAAAAAGCCATCGCCGAGGCGCTAAGCGCCAACCGCGCCACAGCGACCGATCCGGTGAATCTGGTTGCCCCATCCGGTAACCCATCGGCGTTTATTGTTTTTGCACCCGTTAAAGTCAAATCACGTCTCGGCATCACAGGCTTTATCGTACGACCCGATATCCTGCTGGCCAGCCAGCTTCACAACCCTGCCGGAGAAACCCCGGGACTGTCTGTTTCTCTGTTTCAACTGCGACCGAAACAATCGCCGTACCGACTGAGCTGCTCACGGACAGCAGATGCCAGCAACTGCTGGGAAACCCTGCAAACCGATCTTCATGCAACGATTCCGGTTTTCGCTTTCGGTAAAACGTACAGCGTGTTGGTTGCCCCAGAACCGCAGTGGTTTGCATCTCACCCTCTTCGACAGGGAAAAACGGCCCTGGCTATCGGCCTGATCCTGACGGCGCTGATGACCACATTGGTCGCTATGCTGGCCAACCGTCCGGCACTGCTGGAAAAACGGGTTCAGCAACGTACAGAAGAACTCCAGGAGAGCCGCGCCCGGCTTCGCACGCTGATCGAAACCATTCCCGACCTGATCTGGCTGAAGGACACCAACGGTGTTTATCTCAACTGTAACACCGCCTTCGAACGCTTTTTCGGAGCCAAAGAATCGGAGATCATCGGGAAAACCGATTATGATTTCGTGGATAAAAAACAAGCCGACTTTTTCCGCGAGCACGACCGCACGGCAATGGCCAAGGGCGATCCCAGCATAAATGAAGAGTGGCTGACCTTCTCCGCCGACGGTTTCCGGGGCCTTTTTGAAACCATCAAAACCCCTGTATGGGATAAAGAAAATCATATCATCGGCGTCCTTGGAATTTCCCGGGATATCACCGCCCGCAAAAAATCAGAACAACAGATTCAATCTCAACTGAAGGAATTAAACCGCTGGTACCAGGTAACCTTGGGCCGTGAAACCCGGGTATTGGAATTGAAAAAAGAAATTAATGAAATTCTGCGAAAAAACGGTGAGCCACCGCGTTATAATGAAATCTCAGCTAACCTGAACGAAGGGGAATAGGTCACACCCTGCATATGAACAACTCAATTCTTATCCCTCTGTTAAACAATGCGGTTCTGTTGCTGGCTATGGCCACCGTTTATGACCTGCTGACAGCCCGGGATCTGGGCAAAAAATACAGCATTTCCAGACAGATCTTGACCGGTATCGCGCTGGGCTTTCTCGGTATTGGCCTGATTCTGGCCTCCGTGCGGCTCTATCCCGGCATCGTCTTTGACACCCGTTCGGTACTTCTATCTGTATCCGGGCTTTTCTTCGGAACAGTTCCGACCCTCGTTGTGATGATTATGACCGCCGCGTTCCGGTTACTGCAAGGCGGTGCAGCCGCATGGACCGGAACGGCCGTTATTCTTTCCTCCGGAAGCATTGGATTGATCTGGAGGCATTTGCGGCGCGGTTCGCTGGCAAAAATATCTGCAGGTGAACTGTATATCTTCGGCGTTCTCAACCACATCGTCATGCTGTCATGGATGTTTATGCTGCCGCGAGACACCGCAATCAATGTGCTGGAGCAGATCAGCGGACCGGTCATAACGATTTACCCCCTATGTACCGTTGCCCTGGGCCTGATGCTGGCTGGCCGGCTCCGCCGCAGGCAGACCGCTGTAGCACTGATGGAAAGCGAAAAAACATATCGACTCCTCTTTCACAACAAACATACGGTTATGTTGCTTATCGACCCGAAAAACGGAACCATCGCAGACGCAAACCCCGCTGCCTGCACCTTCTACGGCTGGCCGTATGATGAGCTTTGCCGGATGCAAATTTCACAAATCAACACCCTCTCTCCTCAAGCACTCCAAAAATATCTGGACAACGCCCTAGGCTCAGAAGAACACGAATTTCTCTTTCAGCATCGTCTGGCCGACGGAACGCTTCGGGAGGTGGAAGTCCTCAGCAGTCCGGTAACTTTCGGAGACAGGCATCTTCTGTATTCCATTATTCATGACGTAACCGAACGCAACCGAACCGAAGCGGAAAAAACCAACCTCCTGGTAGAAGCATCAAAAGCACGAAATGCTCTCTTAAGTGTCATTGAGGATCAGAAACAGACCGACACCAAATTACAAATTACTCAGTTTGCTCTCGATCATTCCGCCGATGCCGTGCTGTGGGTCAATGAACGGTCCGAATTCACTTACGTCAATCAAGCCTCCTGTCGATCCTTGGGATACGCCAAAGAGGAACTTCTTGCGATGTCGGTTTTTGATATCGACCCGACATTCCCGCCGGATCGCTGGCCGCAACTTTGGCGGAACATAAAGGAACAGGGCAGTTTAGAATTNNATTTGAGGCTCTTCACAAGACCAAAGATGGACAGGCCTTCCCGGTCGAAATTCACGCCAGTTTCATCCATTACGATAACCAACAATATATCTGCGCCTTTGCACACGACATCACTGTCCGCAAGCGCCGCGAGACAGAATTAAAGCGCCTTTCCACAGCGATTGAACAATCTTCCGAAGCAGTCGTCATCACTAATCCGAATGGGATTATACAATACACCAATCCGGCCTTCGAAACCATTAGCGGATACACCAACAGTGAGGCCATCGGCAAAACTCCCACCATCCTGAAAAGCGGCCAACATGAGGCAGTGTTCTACTCCAATCTCTGGAATACGATCTCCTCCGGAAAAATCTGGGAAGGCCGATTTATCAACAAACGAAAGACCGGAGAAATTTACACCGAAGACGCCTCCGTTTCTCCGGTTCGAGACAGCTCGGGAACCATTAGCGGATATGTTGCGGTCAAACGCGACATCACCGAAGAACTGGCCAAAGAAGAGCAGTTCCGACAGGCTCAGAAAATGGATTCCGTCGGCCAGCTCGCCGGCGGAATTGCACACGACTTTAACAACATTCTTCAAGCCATCTCCGGCTTCAGTGAGATTTTGTTGAGCCGGTTCAACACTGACAGCGTGGAATACCGCAATGCAACTGAAATCCGGAAAGCTGCAAATCGGGCGGCCGAGCTGATTCAGCAGCTT
>DINM01000145.1 GCA_002423675.1 Verrucomicrobia bacterium UBA5540 | reverse complement strand
CGGTATCGTGGTGGACGAGGCCGCCGTCGTGCCGCCGGATGTGTGGAACTACATCCTGCGCCCGACCATCAGTCAGACGCTGGGCTGGGCCGTGTTCATTTCCACCCCGAAAGGTCGTAATTGGTTCTACGATCTATTCACCCGTGGACAAGATCCGCACGAGTCCGATTATGAATCGTTCCAATTCTCCAGCTCGGACAGCCCGTATTTTCCGTCTCAGGAATGGGAGGATGCCAAACGGACACTGCCCGCCGACGTATTTCAGCAGGAATACGAAGCGCAGTTCCTTGAAGATTCTGCTGGGGTCTTCCGCAACGTTTCGTCCTGTTTGTTTCCTCAGAGGGCTTTAACCCGCGAAGACCGCGCGGGGGCGGTGGTCATCGGGTGCGATGTGGCCAAGCATACCGACTTTACCGTGATGATTGCTATGAATCAGCGGACGGGGCGCTGTCTGGAAATGGAACGCTTCAATCAGCTCGATTGGCCGATCCAAAAAGATCGCATCCTCGCTTTTGCCCGCAAATGGCGCGGGCGGCTTCTGCTCGATGCGACCGGAGTCGGTGATCCCATCTACGACGATCTGGCGCGGCGATATTCCAATATCGAACCGTTCAAGTTTTCTTCGACATCCAAAGTGGAACTGGTTCAGCGGCTGATTGTCGCTGTCGAACAACAGCGGGTGAGCTGGCCGGAAGAGTGGCAAGTGCTCACCAACGAAATGCAGCGCTACGAGTATGAAATCTCTCCGCGCGGCCACCTCAGCTACAACGCCCCGGCGGGCTTTCACGATGACTGTGTCATGGCTCTTGCGCTCGCCAATCACCGCCGATGGGAAACAGAATCCTGCGGCCCGATGATGCCGCTCGCGCCCAAAGGCCGCTTTTCTCCCTTTGCCAAGAGGCCGCGCATTCTGAGAGGGTGATGGCTTTAAACTTACCTATTTATCGCACTGTATTGATAATCTGGTGGGTCTATAAGGTATTCGTGGATTCCCGCTTGGCACCCTTGATAGCGAATTGGAAGAGGTTTTTCGGAAGGAATAATGCCAAACTCTAGCTGCCCAACATCCATCTCCGGAATAAAGGGTGAAAAGAAAAGGATTCGCCCGTGAAATAAACCCAAGTCGCCATGGATAAGGGCCGGGGTTTTTCCTGTAGCCATTTGCGAGAATTTTTCCGGGGCACTTAAAGCAATAGAATAGGAGTTAATAAAATCCCATTCACGATAAGGCTCTGTCGTGTCCAATAACGAGGAGAGAGCCAAACCCCTCCTAAGATAAATATCGTCATTAGAAAATTCGTTGTTTCTGGGATGCAAATCCTTCCATTTTTCTATGTGATGGCTGACTAGCTGATCATTGACGGTAAGGATAGCCGCGATGGTTTTTGGTGCTACGAGCGGGGTAATATCATCAAGAGCATTATTGACCTGAACAAAATTTTCTATAGATGCCTTCCCTGACACCGTCGAAATGTATTCTAAAACAGATCTTTTTAACCTTTGTGAGTTGCCTTCTTCTCGAAGTCGTTTGCCATCAAACCATTCGGTTGCAATTGTAGAACAGAACAGGTCGAACTCCTTTGGCCCTATTTTTTCCTTTAAGTCATTTGCAAACTGCGCACGAAAAAGAGCTACATTTTCAGAAAAATAGCACAACACATCATCTACAAGCTCAGAATCATCAACTAGTTTTATCTTTCCTTCGTTGGCGCTACGTGTAACAGGGAGATCTTCTTCGTGAATTGCTACCAGAAACCTTTCCATAAAGGTCTCGGAGGTTTGATATTGGGGAAGTAACGCTGTTTCTAGAGCTGGCGAGTTGTATTTCATGATCTTTACTTTACAGGTTGCTTTAAGATGATTGTTCGACCCCCTTAAATGTAGCCTCTTGCGTTTCATATCTCGATTTAAATTCGCGTGTGTTCGCGGTCAAAATCTTCCTTCGTTTGATTTCCCCTCTTTAGATAAGGGGAAATCATATGCGCTATCTCTGCACCACAAAAGACCACGGCTACCGCGACTCAACCAATCCGCTGCGCGGACTGAACATGCAGCGCCTTGTCGGCTTGCAGGAATCCGGCGAACGCGGCGAATACGCCGATCTTCAGTGGTTCTACTACTACATGGAACGCTCCGACGCCATGATCCATTCCGTGATTCAGCGCCGCCGCGCCGCGCTACTTTCCCTCGACTGGGATGTCCGCATGGTGTCGCAGTCAAAAGATGATCCGCTCGCCCAGGAGCAGGCGGACTTCCTGCGCATGGTCTACGACAACATCGACAACTTCCGCGAAGCCGTTTCATTTCTGTTCACCGGCTTCTTCCGCGGCTTCGCCCACCTTGAAAAACACTGGACGCCCAGCGGACTGATCGAACGTCTTGAACCCGTCGAACAGTGGTTCTGGGTTCGTGACGGGCTTTTCGGAGACTGGGAATACAACGCCGGTGCTGTTTCCGGTTATCGCCGGGGGACGCCTATCGATCCCAAAAACTTTGTCACCCTCGAAACCGCCGCGCTCGACCGCATTTTGAGCGTGCTCTACCTGCGCAAAAACCTGTCCCAGTCCGATTGGGATTCGTTCATCTCCGTCTATGGCATCCCGTCCATCTTTCTGGTCGGCCCGCCCAACGCCGACGAAACCAAACAAAAAGAGTATCAGGCCGTCGCCGAAGAAATCCTCTCCAATGGTCGCGGATTCCTTCCGCACGACAGCGACATCAAGTTTGTCACTGGTGGAGGCGCGCGCCCGCCGTTCCACGATCAGATTAAATATCTCGACGAGCAGATCACCATTGCCGCTACTGGCGGGTTGCTCACCATGCTCTCCGCACCCGGCAGCGGAACGCTGGCCGGCAATGCCCATCAGGACAGCTTCTTGCAGATCGCCAAATCCGATGCCGTCACGCTGGCCGGCATTTTACAGAACGCCATCGACGTGCCGTTGCTGGCTGAATACTTCCCCGGACAGCCCGCGCTGGCTTACTTTGAATTCTCGCCCGGACTTACCCATGCGACCAGTCAGGTGGTGCAGGATGCGATTGATCTCAAAACCGCCGGACTCGACATCGACCCCGCCGAACT
>DINM01000092.1:9527-14520 GCA_002423675.1 Verrucomicrobia bacterium UBA5540 | reverse complement strand
TCCCGAATCCCGAATCTCGAATCCCGAATTGCGTCAAATGGATCAAAAAAGTTGAGGTGTACATCAGATTTTTTCTTTTCAGCAAGCACGGCAATTACAGAAATTCATTTGAACAGATCGGGATGCGTCACTGCAATGTAAAAGCAAGGCGGCATAAAACGGAGTTGAACTTAAACCGCTTCTTCTGAATACTTCGGCGCAATGGCTGAACCCTCCACAACCGCGTCGCGCCCGCTCTGTGTCGATCTCGACGGAACCCTCGTCAAGACCGACACCTTTGCGCAGGCACTGTTGCTGCTCATTCGCACCCGTCCGGCGACACTCTTTTCCATTCCGCGCTGGGCCTCCGGCGGACTGGCCGCGTTCAAACGGCGCATTGCACAGGAAATTCAGCCCGATCCCGCTGCTCTACCGGTTCATCCCGGCTTGCTTCTTTTCCTGAGAAACGAACGCTCCAAAGGCCGCGAACTCATACTAGTCACCGCTTCCGATGCACTGCCCGCGCATGCTGTCGCCGCGCACCTCGGCCTGTTTTCGGACGTCATGGCCAGCGACGGCATTACCAATCTGAAGGCCGACCGCAAGCGCGATGCGCTCGTCGCCCGCTTCGGCGCAAAGCAGTTCGATTATGCAGGCAACGCCACCGACGACCTGTCCGTCTGGGAAGCCGCCGCTGGAATCATCNNGTCAATCCCAGCCCGCCGGTACGCCGTGCGCTCAAAAACCGACCGGCACGGATTTTTGAAGACCGTCCGGGAAAACTGAAAACCTGGCTTAAAGCCCTGCGCGTTCAGCAGTGGGCAAAAAACATTCTCATCTTTCTGCCGATGCTGCTGGCGCATGAACTAACCACGCCTGCGCTTTATATCAAAGCGGTGTTGGCGTTTATCGCCTTTTGCTTCGCGGCCTCGGCTATCTACATCTTCAACGACCTCTTTGACCTGCATGCCGATCAGCATCATCCGCGCAAAAAAAACCGTCCGTTCGCGGCGGGNNCGCCGCTGCAGCCGGCGCCGCGCCGCTGCTTGTGCTGGCTGCGCTTGGCGTTTCCCTTCGGCTTCCGTCGGCCTTCACCGCTGTGCTTTTGCTCTATCTCGTTATCACCACGCTCTATTCGTGGCGGCTCAAACAGCTCGCATTGCTCGACGTCATGACGCTCGCCGGACTCTACGCCATTCGTATCCTTGCGGGCACGGCGGCCTACGGCGTAGAAACCTCGACGTGGCTCATCGCCTTTTCCATCTTCCTTTTCTTCAGCCTCGCCATGGTCAAGCGTTATGCTGAACTGCGCGAAGCCTCCGCAGACAGCACCGGCGCAGTGCGCGTGCGCGGCCGAGGCTACTGCGAAGCCGACCTGCCTCTTCTCGCCGGCTTCGGCGCGGGCAGCGGATGCGTCGCTGTTCTCGTCCTTGCGCTCTACATCAACAGCGAAAAAATTATTCAGTTCTATAAAAACCCGGCACTGCTCTGGCTGCTTTGCCCGCTTTTTCTCTACTGGATTGCCCGCATCTGGCTGCTCGCCAGCCGCGGCGAACTTTCCGACGATCCGCTCGACTTCGCCGCTCGCGATCCACAGACGTGGATCATCGGCGCGCTCAGCACGGCCGTGCTTGTTCTAGGCTCGGTTTTATGAAACCTACGCTGTCGCGTTTCCAATGCTTGGACCTAAGCTATTGCGAAAGTGTTTTTTGGTAATCCAAATAAAGAAGCGACTGGCAGGAGCGGCAAAAATCTGCCGAAAAGTTTCCAGTGCTTGGAAAAACGTGTAGCCGCGATCCGCTTTCCCGGCATAGCTCGTAGAGCGACGACGGATGATTGCGGAAATCCGGCGGGCTCCCTGCAGATTGGCAAAGACGATTGCTCTCTTCGCATCTCTCTGCTAAAACCTCCCCGTATTCGGGTTTTGGGGTGAAGGGCCTTCTGCCTAACACCGGAATTCTTGTAATAGGCAGAGTCCGTTTCTGCCTAATAGACTATTCGGTATAAAAATGAAAAAAGAATTTGAGCATAACTGGAAACAAATGATTGGCCCGTTGCTTGCCGCACCTTGTGTCATCGCCTATATTCTCTGGAAAGAAGGTGGCTCCATCGACACGCCTCTAGCGATTTTTCTTTACGTAATCATACTTGGATCGTTACTAAAACAGGCATTCCCTCTTTGCAAAATTACGCTCTCCAATCGAGAAATTCATCTGACATTTTTATTACCTTTTCGTCCTAGCGGCTCGTTTCTATTAGAACAAATTGAGGGGTACCGCGAAATTTCAATCTCTCGTAAGGACAAGCAGATTCCTTTATGCGGACTTCTCCAACCTGTCGGGGAAAAGCGAATTATGCTTCTCGCGGGTGGAACAAAAAACTTCAGCGAACTAAGTACTCTTTTAAGAAAAACATTTCCCGAATTAAAAACAGATACCGAACCAATCAAGTGAGCCTACGTGACGACGCCCGTCGCCCAGATGAAGCACACTTCACGAGGCTCTTCTCGAACATTCTAAAGATTAACGCCTGTATTCTCCGGGCTGATCGAATTCACAAACCTTGGCGGCGCGGTTTTCGATGCGGTAGCCGCGCAATTTTAAATACTTCGGAGTGGTCACGCTGTTTTGTTCGTCGGCGGTGAGCGAGATGACCGAAGCCGCCGCTTTCAATTTTCAGATTTTTCCAAACATTGGAAAACTACTGCTTTGCGGCGTCGGAGTCCTGATAGTCGGAGAACTTCATCGACATAGTGCGCGAGACGCCGCGGACGGGCATGGTGACGCCGTAGATGACGTCGGCCGCCGAGATGGTCTGGCGGCTGNNAGCAAAGAGCAGCGCGACGGCGGTCATGGTACGTTCGCCGCCGGAAAGCAGCGAAATGGTCTGAAGCTTTTTGCCGGGAGGGCGGGCGATAATTTCAATGCCCGATTCGAGCACGTCGGTTTCGTCGACCAGCACCAGTTTGGCGGACCCGCCGCCGAAGAGCTGTTCAAAGATGACGCCGAAGTTTTCGTTTACTTTATCAAACGTGTCTTTAAAGAGTTCAGTCGTGGTGGCATTAATCTTTTTGATCATGTCGGTGAGCTGGTCTTTGGCGCTGATGAGGTCGGCTTCCTGCTGGCTCAAAAAGGCGAAGCGTTCTTCGAGCTCCGCGTGTTCTTCGATGGCCACCAGATTGACCGGCCCCATGGAGTCGAGTTTGGCGCGGTGTTCAGCTGCCTGGATTTCGATTTCCTCCATAGACGGCTTATTGCCGTCTTCCCATTTCGGCTCCGGTTCGCGGGCGAGATCTTCGGCCGTGATGTGCCAGGTGGAGGTGATTCGGTCGAGCGCATTCTGGTGGCGCATGCGCTGTTCGGCCAGTTCAACTTCCATGCCGGTTTTACCGCTTTGCAGTTCTTCCAGTGCTTTTTGGAGCGTGCGCAGGATCTGCTCGCGTTCGGAGAGCGCGGCGGTCTGTTTTTCGCGTACCTGCCGGGCTTCGGCCAGTTTTGTTTCGGCAACGGAAACGGCTTCGCTGAGCGGCTCGATTTTTTCTTCGGCCTCGACGCTGGCGGCTTTGAGCTGGGCGACGCGCTGCTGGTAGGAGCTAACGCCGCGGGTGCGCTCTTCGATCAGTTCCTGCAGTTCGCGCNNGCGGGCCTCGAGCGGCTGGCGGCGGCTCTTGAGCGATTCAATGCGCTGTTCGTGCTGGGAATACTGCACGCGGCATTCGGATGTTTCAGACAGGACGTTGGCGCGCTGTTCTTCGAGCGCGTTGAGCATTTCGGTCTGGGTCGAAATCTGCTGGCGGGTCTGCGCCAGTTTATCGCGCGCTTCGGCCCCTTCGCGGGCGACGGCGGTGCGGCGGTCTTCCCCGGAGCCTTTCTGCTCCATTAGTTTATTAAATTCATAGGTGACGGTTTCGACGCGATCCTGCGCCTGCTTCAGTTCGCGGGCGATGACCTGACTCTCGCCCTGCTGGATAGCGAGCGAGCGCCGACGCTCGTCGAGATCGCGCTGTGCGGCTTCGAGTGCGTCGCCTGTTCCATTTTGCTCGGCACGCAGCGCTTCGTGCATGCGGCGTTTATCCGCAAGATTTTTTTCCAAGGTTTCGATGTCGCCCTGCAACTGTTCGCGCAGGTGGTGACGGCCGAGCGGATTGGCCTCGCCGTCTTCCGGTTTCCAGAGTTCAGCCGCGCCTTCGGCGGTTAGAATTTCTCCGCGCTGCGTCACGAACACCGAACCGGCGGGCAGGGTGAGGGGAACGGTCTGAAGATTTTCAGCGATCACGACGTTCGCCAGCAGGCGCGCGGCCAGTGGACGAATTTCATCGGAACAGGAAATTTTTTCGAGCAGGGAGCTTTCAACGGCGGCGGGCGCATCGCCGTCGGCAGCGAGCAGGCGTACGGCACCTTGATTCCCCTCGGCCAGCAGGGTGAGAACATTGCGGGCTCCGGCGCGGGTGCGAACCACGAGCGCGTCCATCCACGGACGGAGTACTGCTTCGAGCGCGGTTTCAAAACCGGGCGCGGCAGTGAGCTGCTCAGCCAGCGGGCCGATGACGTTTTCGTCGCCTTGATCGAGCAGGTGCTGCGCACCGGCCGGGAAACCTTCTTTACGGGCTTCAAAAACCATTTCAAGGCGGGCGTTTTTATCGGCCAGTTGGCGCTGGAGTTCGGAAATCTCTTTTTCCAGAGTTTGGATTTTTTCGGCGGCAGAGGNNTTCCTGTTGGGCGGCGACGGCGTTTTTGAGTTCTTCGGCCATGGCGGCCATCTGCTCGTTGCGTTCCTGATAGGAGGCGAGCGCTCGTTCGAGACTGTTCTTTTCGGAGGCGAGCTGTTCCTTACGAATCACACTGGCGCGCTCTTTGGCGTCGATTTCGGACAGTTCGTTCTGCAGGCGGCCGATGCGGCTGTCGAGGGTCATCGATTCGTTGCGCAGCTGATTAAGCGCTTCGCGGCTGGACTGAACCTGAGCTTCGGTTTGGCGCTGGCGGGCAGTGGCCGTTTCGAGTTCCGCTTTAGCCTT
>DINM01000092.1:0-9367 GCA_002423675.1 Verrucomicrobia bacterium UBA5540 | reverse complement strand
ATGGTGTGTTGCGCTCGCTCGAGTTCGTTTTTGACGCGCATCGAGTCGTCCATGGCCGCGCCGATGGCGTTTTCGAGCTGCTGAAGCTCGGCGCGAAGGGAATCGGTTTCGCCATTGGCGGCTTCGATTTTATTATGAGTGTCGTCGACTCTGAGGCGCGATGTTTCGAGCTGGGAACGGAGGGCCTCAATCCGGACGTTGAGCTCTTTTAAACGATGACGGGTGGAATAAATATCGAGCCCACGCAGTTCTTCCTGAAGCATCTTATAGCGCTGAGCTTTACCGGCCTGGCGCTGGAGAGAAATGATCTGCCGTTTCACTTCACGGATGACGTCGGCGAGGCGCAGCAGGTTGGCGTCGGTTTGCTCGAGTTTGCGTAAGGCTTCGTTTTTGTCGTTTTTGTATTTGGTGATGCCGGAGGCTTCTTCAAAAACGGCTCGTCGGTCGTCGGGACGCGAGGAGAGCACCCGGTCAATTTTGCCCTGTTCCATCACGGAGTAGGCATCGGTGCCGATGCCGGTGTCCATGAAGAGACGTTGGATATCTTTGCGACGGCAGGCCTTCTTATTTATGAAATAATCGCTTTCGCCGGAGCGGAAGACGCGCCGGGTAACACTGACTTCGTTTAGGCCGAGATCAAATTCCTTTTCGCAGTCGCAGAGGGTCAGGGAGACNNCTGTCGGTCCCATTGAAAATGCAGTCTTCCATCGAAGAGCCGCGGATGGCGGTGGGGCGGGATTCGCCGAGTACCCAGCGGATGGCATCGGAGACGTTGCTCTTGCCGCAGCCGTTAGGTCCGACGATAGCTGTCATACCCGGTTCAAACTCCAGACGGGTCTTTTCAGCGAAACTTTTAAAACCAATAAGCTCTAATGATTTCAGGTACATTCGAACTTGATAGCACGCAGGGCCTGTCCGGCGCAATATCGCAGGCTTCAAAAGTCATTTTTGTCGCTCCATTGCATTTCGCTTCTTTTCGGACCACCGAAAAGCACTCCTTGCCGCACATCCGTGCGGCCTCTCTCCCGTTGGTCGGGTCGGGATACCTCAGGTCCAAACATCGGAAAAAACGGGCCGGAATTTTCCAAGGCGTGGAAAACTCCAAAAATGAAGCCTTAAAATGTCATGATTATTACGTGATGGTAATGATTTTTCTTGATCCAGAGCTTGCAGGAGGGCAGGCATCCTTTAGAATTCGCGCTTCATTTTTACCCAACCGGAACCGGAGTGGATTATGGCTGAAGAACTGCAACCGTTACTCGAACAGATTCGCAAAGAAGGGGTCGAGAAGGCTCAAAAAGAGGCCTCCGAACTCCTTGGACAGGCTAAAGAGAAAGCCGCGCAGATCGTGCGCGATGCCGAGGCGAAGGCCAAAGATCTCGTTGCCAAGGCGGAGTCTGACGCGGAAATCTACACGCAGCGTTCGACCGCCACCCTCGAGCAGGCCGCACGCGACGTGCTCATCACCGTCGGACAGGGTATTGAAAACATCATTTCCGAACTGGTCGCTGAATCCACTAAAGAGGCTCTCAAGATTGAGGTGCTGGAACAAATGATGGTAAAGATGGCTGAAGCTTGCGCCGCGAGTCATGGGGAGACCCGCATCGAATTGCTGGTCGGCGAAGCGGATCAGAAGGATATGGTCCGGTTCTTTGCCGATAAATACCGTGAAAAGATGATTCACGGTATTGAGCTGCACACCGATAAAGAAATCCTTAAGGGCTTCAAGGTCAGCTTCGCCGATGACCACGTTTATCTCGACTTCACGCAGGAAGCCATCGCGGAATCGCTGACCGCGTTCCTGCGTCCGAAACTGGCCGAAATTGTCGGCCGCGTCGCCAAAAAAGCCGCTGAATAATGAAGAAACACTGGTATCTGATCGCATCGCTTCCGATGCTCCGTCTGGGCGAAAAGCCGCCGATGGATGCAGCGGCGTTTCGTGCGGCTTGTACCGGACATCTCTCCGACGAAGAAACCGCCGCCGTTGAGGCGGTTCTCGAAAACCGCGAGCCTCCTGCCGGCGAGGCTTCCAATCTTTGGAACTCAGAAGTGCAGCTGCGCGATGCCATTGTGCGCGTGCGCGCCAAAAATCGCGGAACCGATGCCGCGCGCTTCATCCGGACCCATGAGGGGTTCAGCGTAACGATTGAAAAAATGGTAACGGATGCCTTTACCCGCCCCAATCCGCTGGAGCAGCAGATGGAGCTCGACCGCGCCCGCTGGATTCTGGCCGACGAGCTGGCGCTGACCGATCCGTTCGGTTTGCCCGGTTTGCTGGCGTTTGCCGCGAAGGTGCGTCTGACAAACCGCTGGGCCGGACTGGACGATGCGGCTGGTCAGGCGAGAGTTGAAGAACTGATTGAAGAGGTTCTAACAGAAGGTCGCAAAGAGCGCGAAGATGCATAAGGACTTCCAGCGGGCAGATGAATGGAGCCGTCGCGCAATTGGTGCGGCGATCGAAGTCCATCGGGATAAAGGGCCCGGGCTGGTTGAGTCGATCTATGAAAAGTGTTTGATGAGAGAGTTGGAGATTCAGGAAATACCTGCGGTTAATCAGGTGATCGTTCCGGTTGAATACAAGGGGTACGTTTTTGATGAGCCGTTGAAACTGGATGTCTACATCGATCAGTGTTTGATTCTGGAGCTTAAGGCGGTTCAAAAAGTGTTGCCGGAGCACAAAGCACAGCTTTTGAGTTATATGAAATTATTGGATGCCCCGGTCGGACTGATTATCAACTTCCATGAGTCGATTTTAAAAAATGGGATTCACCGATTAATTTTAAAAGGAGCAGATCAGCCTTGAAGGTCTTCGCGTGCTTCGCGACCTTCTGTTTGATTAATGAAGGAACAGAGTTATGAATCTTGGAAAAATAGTCGGTGTAAACGGAAACCTGCTGACGGTGGAGTTTGAGAAGCCGGTCATCCAGAACGAAGTGGGCTTCGCCCGGCTGGGCGACATTGCGCTGAAGGCGGAAGTGATTCGTATCCGCGGCCGCCACGCCGAGCTGCAGGTGTTTGAAGATACCACCGGCTTGAAAGTGGGCGACCAGGTGGAGTTCACCGGCGGACTGCTTTCCGTGGAGCTCGGCCCGGGCCTGCTGACGCAGGTGTTCGACGGCCTGCAGAATCCGCTTCCGGCGCTGGCCGAGGAATGCGGCTTTTTCCTGCAGCGCGGTAAATATCTGAAAGCGTTGCCGCGCGAAACGAAGTGGGCCTTTACCCCGACCGTCAAGGCGGGCGATTCGGTTCTGGCCGGTGATGCGGTCGGACATGTGCCCGAAGGAATTTTTGATCACAAGATTATGGTGCCGTTCCGTCTGTCTGGACGTCTGACTGTGAAATTCGTAGCCGAAGCTGGCGAATTCACTGTTGAAGACACCGTCGCTGTGGTGGTGGACGATAAAGACCGCGAGCACGAAGTGAAGTTGATGCAGAACTGGCCGGTGAAAATGCCGATCAAATGCTATGCCGAGCGGTTGCGTCCGACCGAGCCGCTGGCGACTTCCCAGCGCATTGTCGACACCTTCTTCCCGGTGGCGCGCGGCGGAACCTATTGTATTCCCGGTCCGTTCGGCGCCGGTAAAACCGTTTTGCAGCAGATCACCAGCCGCCACGCCGATGTGGACGTGGTGATCATTGCCGCCTGTGGCGAGCGTGCTGGCGAAGTGGTGGAAACACTGCGCGAATTTCCGGAGCTGACCGACCCGAAGACCGGCAAAAGTCTGATGGAGCGCACGCTGATCATCTGTAACACCAGCTCGATGCCGGTGGCCGCGCGTGAAGCGTCGGTTTATACCGGCGTGACGCTGGCGGAATACTACCGCCAGATGGGTCTCGACGTTCTGCTTCTCGCCGACTCGACTTCCCGCTGGGCGCAGGCGCTGCGCGAAATGTCCGGCCGCCTCGAAGAAATTCCCGGCGAAGAAGCCTTCCCGGCTTATCTCGAATCGGGGATCGCCGCTTTCTACGAACGCGGCGGCGTGGTTCGTCTGCATAACGGCGAGACCGGCTCGGTCACCATCGGCGGAACGGTTTCCCCGGCCGGCGGTAACTTCGAAGAACCGGTGACGCAGGCCACGCTGAAGGTGGTCGGCGCGTTTCACGGTCTGTCGCGCGCCCGCTCCGACGCCCGCCGCTTCCCGGCGATCGACCCGCTCGACAGCTGGAGCAAATACACCAGCGTAGTGGACGCCGAAGAGCTGGCGCAGGCCCGCCGCTTCCTCCGCGAAGGCAGCGAAGTCGGCCAGATGATGAAGGTGGTCGGTGAAGAAGGAACTTCTATTGAGGACTTCATGGTTTACCTCAAAGCGGAATATCTCGACTCCGTTTATTTGCAGCAGAACGCCTTCAACGATGTCGATGCCGCCACGCCGGTCGACCGCCAGAAGCACGTTTTCGGTTTCATCACCCGCATCCTGCGGACGAAGCTGAAGTTTGAAAACAAAGATACGGCCCGCAGCTTCTTCCACAAGCTGACGCAGGCCACGCGCGACTGGAACCAGCTCGCGTTCGACTCGGACGAATTTAAAAAACAGCAGGAGCAGCTCGATCACCAGATCGCGGAGGTTACGGATTATGCATAAGGTTTATCACCGTATTGAACAGATCGCGGGCAACGTCATCGTCGTCAGCGCCGAAGGAATTGTCTACGGCGAGCTGGCTCAGGTGGAGTCCGGATTCGGCACGTCGCTGGCGCAGGTCATCCGCCTCGAAGGCAACCGCGTTTACCTCCAGGTGTTCGCCGGCGGACGCGGCATTTCGACCGATTCGAAGGTTCGCTTCCTTGGTCGTACGATGCAGATTCCGTTCTCTGAAAACCTGATGGGCCGCGTCTTCACCGGCTCCGGCGTTCCGCGCGATAACNNCGTCGGTCAATCCGGCCAAGCGCATCATTCCGCGCAACATGGTCCGCACCGGGATCCCGATGATCGACGTGTTCAACACGCTGGTCGAATCGCAGAAACTGCCGATTTTCTCGGTAGCCGGGGAACCCTACAACGAACTGCTGGCGCGCATCGCCCTGCAGGCCGAGGTCGATGTGATCATCCTCGGCGGCATGGGGCTGAAGCACGACGACTATCTCTACTTCCGCGACTACCTCGAAGAAAACGGTGCGCTCTCGCGCTCGGTTCTTTATGTTCATACCGCTGCCGACCCGACGGTGGAATGTATGCTCGTTCCGGACATCGCGCTGGCGACCGCCGAGCAGTTCGCGCTTCAGGACAAGCGGGTGCTCGTTCTGCTGACCGACATGACCAACTTTGCAGACGCCATGAAGGAAGTTGCCATCACGATGGAACAGATTCCGTCTAACCGTGGTTATCCCGGCGACCTCTATTCGCAGCTCGCCTCGCGCTATGAAAAAGCCGTCGACTTCGAAGGTTCCGGCTCGATCACCATTCTGGCGGTCACCACCATGCCCGGCGACGATGTAACCCATCCGGTTCCGGACAACACCGGTTACATCACCGAAGGACAGTTCTATCTGAAAAACGGCCGCATCGAACCGTTCGGTTCACTGTCGCGTCTGAAACAGCAGGTCAACGGCAAAACGCGCGCCGACCACCGCACCATCATGGACACCATGATTCAGCTCTACGCCTCCTATAAAGAGACGCTCGAAAAGCAGTCGATGGGCTTCCGCATGAGCGGCTGGGACACCAAGTTGCTGAAATACGGCGAACGCTTCGAAAAAGAAATGATGGCGCTCTCCGTCAATATTCCGCTCGAAGGAGCGCTCGATCTCGGCTGGAAGATCCTGGGCGACTGCTTTGAGCCGCAGGAAACCGGTATTTCCTCGAAACTGACCGACCAGTTCTGGCCGAGAAAATGAACAAACAGAAGACCGCAAAGAACGCCAAGAAAAACTTCGTGATCTTTGCGACCTTGAGTGAAACGGGTGTTTGAAAAAAGTTGAACCTGAATGGGTAAAATAAAGTACACCAAGAACGAGTTGAAGGCGCAGCGCGATGCGCTGGCGCGTTTCCGGCGCTATTTGCCGACGCTGATGCTCAAAAAGCAGCAGCTGCAGATGGAGCTGCGCGGACTCGAAGCGCAGATCGCCGCCAAGCGCGGCGAAGAAGAAAAAGCGCGCGCCGACCTCGCCTTGTGGGTGAAGTTGTTCTCCGAGCCGTTTGATTTTGCGCCGTATATTCAGGTCAAAGAAATCGTCCGTTCTTTCGGTAATATCGCCGGGGTGGCGATTCCAATCTTTGGAAACATCACCTTTGTCGAAGAGACCCCCGACTTGTTTGAGACGCCGGCATGGGTTGATAGCGGAACCGATCTGTTGCGTCAGCTGATTCGTCTGCGCGTTGAGCGGCAGATTATTGAAGAGCAGCATCGTCTGATTGCTGCCGAACTGCGCACAACATCGCAGCGCGTGAATCTGTTTGAGAAGGTGAAAATTCCGGAGTGCCGTGAAAACATCCGCGTCATTCGTATTTTCATGGGCGACCAGCAGACGGCCGCCGNNCCGCCGTCGCCCGCTCCAAGATCGCCAAAGGAAAGAGTGTAGAAAAGGTTCGATCGAGTTGATCCACCAATGAACACGGATAAACAAAGATTTCAAACAGAAGGTCGCGAAGGGCGCCAAGTTATAACCTTCGTGATCTTTGTGATCTTGAGCGAAGCGGGTGTTTGATAAATTTCATGAGCGATAAAAAATGATAGTACGGATGAAAAAACTGACGCTGCTGTGCACGCGCGCTTCCCGCGAGGCGTCGCTGGACATTCTGCGCGATCTGGGTGTGGTGCACCTGCGGCACATTCGTCAGCCCGAAGGCGAGGGGCTGGAGCAGGCCCGTAATCTGGTCGATCACCTGAAGCGCGCGCTCGAAGTGCTGCCGAAGCACCCGCACGTCAAACTGTCCGGGAAGAAGCCGCATGATGTGGTCAAGGCGGTTTGGGAGCTGATCCATCGCAAGCAGGCGCTGACGGAGCAGATTGAGGCGCTGGAGATGGAGATCGGCCACTACGAACCGTTCGGCAGTTTTTCACCGGCGACGGTGCGCGATCTGGCGGCGCAGGGCGTGACGGTGAAGCTCTACAAAGCACCGATCAAAGAGATTCCGTTGGCTCCGGAAGGCGCTCAGCGGATTGAGTTGGGTCGTGACCGCACGACCGTTTATTTCGCTCTGATCGGCCGCGACGGCATTTCAATGGATGCCGAAGAAGTGCCTCTGCCGGAACGCTCGCTGGAAGACATGAAAGTTCAGCTGGAAGAGCTGCGAGACATGCTGGTTTTTACAGATGGGGAGTTCAACGGTTATGCCGGCGATCATGATGCGGTCGCCGCGCTGACGGATGAGGCGCAAGACCGCGTACACTATCTCGAAGCCCGTAACGGAATGGGCAACGAGGAAGAAGTCTGGTACCTGCGCGGNNAGAACTCCGTTCGGCCGCCGTGAAAAACGGCTGGGCCATGTTCGTTGAAGAACCCTCTGCCGACGATCCGGTTCCGACCCTCCTGCGCAACCCGAAGTGGGTTAAACCCATCAAGGCCGTACTGGACATGATCGGCGTCATTCCCGGCTACCACGAACTCGATATCAGTGCTTTGTTCCTTCTTTTCCTCAGCATCTTCTTTGCATTCCTGATCGGCGATGCCGGATACGGCTTGATGTTCATCGGCCTGACGCTCTTTTTCAAACGAAAGCTGCGCGGAAATGAAGCGGCCAAGCCGGGCTTGAACCTGCTGATGATTATGAGCAGCTGTACGGTTGTCTGGGGTGCGCTTACCGGAACCTGGTTCGGCCTCACGCCCGACGCGCTGCCAGCCCCGTTCCAGGCGCTGCGCTGGAATTATCTGACCGGGAGCGACGAACTTGTGGCACAGCATATTATGTTCATCTGCTTTGTCATCGGAACGGTGCATTTGTCCATCGCGCACATCTGGAACTTCTTTCGCAAAATCAACACGTGGGGCTGCCTCGCCGATCTCGGTTGGCTCTGTTCAACCGCCACTATGTTTTTCGGAGTCTGCTACATGGTGCTCGGCTACGCTTTTCCGCATGTCATGCTTTATGTGCTGAGTACCGGAGTCGGTTTGATTATTCTCAGTCTGATCCTGGAAAAATCCTGGTTCGGACTGGTCACGCTGGCGCTCGATGTAATCGCTAACTTTGTGGATATCATCTCCTACGTTCNNTGCCGCTTCGTTTGCCATTGCCAACTCCTTCAATAAAATGGCCGTTGACGCGCTTGGCACCAAAGGCGTTATTGTCGGGGGACTCATCGCTGCGCTTTGTATCTTCGGTGGGCATATTTTGAATATTGTGCTGGGTGCTATGGCGATTCTTGTGCACGGCATCCGTCTCAATACACTTGAATTTTCAGGGCATGCTGGTGTTCGTTGGGCGGGCATAGCCTTTAAACCGTTTTCAAAACGGGCTGAAAAACTCAGCCCGGAAGAAATTACCGGATAAGTTTAACGACAGGAGGAATCAGATGGATACGGCTACAATGACAGCACTGGCAAAAATGGGCGGCGCGATGGCGCTCGGATTCGCGGCAATCGGATCGGCACTTGGAACCGGAACCGCCGGCATGGCCGGTATCGGCGCATGGAAAAAATGCTACGCGCAAGGCAAAGCAGCACCCTTCATTCTGCTCGTCTTCATCGGCGCTCCGCTCTCGCAGACCATTTACGGCATGTTGCTGATGACCACCATCGGCAAGCTGGCCGTTGCCAATGCGGCCATGTGGCCGGCGATGATCGGCGCGGGCATCATCGGCGGAATCGCCATGGGTATGTCCGCCTGGTATCAGGGCAAAGCCGGTGCCGCCGGCTGCGACGCGCTCGGCGAAACCGGACAGGGCTTTGGGAACTACCTCACCGCTCTCGGTGTCATCGAAACCGTCGCGCTCTTCGTCATGATCTTCATTCAGGGTGCGCTCAAATAGCAACTGCGTTGCGGTTCACCGTGAAAGTTCACCGTGAACGGCTGGCTATGATTTTCCAATGTTTGGAACAAAAAGTTCCAGACATTGGAACTTTTTAGGGCTATTTTTCCGATCTTAGGAAAAACATATGAACCTGCAGGAACTCAATCAGATCAGAGAAACAGCGCTGGCGGAAGCCCGCGACGCGGTCGATGCCGCCGCGCTTGAAGCGGTGCGCATTAAATACCTTGGCCGCAACGGACTGCTTCCCGATGTGATGGCGCAGCTCAAAAGCGTACCGAACGAAGAAAAGCCGCTGTTCGGTAAAGGCGCCAACACTCTCAAGAATGAGCTGGCCGATCTGATTAAAGAGCGTCAAGGCAAGCTGACTTCCGGTACGAAAAAAGACGACGCCTTCGATCCAACGCTGCCGGGTCTTTGGCCGTCGCTCGGTTCTGAACATCCCATCAGTAAAGTGACCGCC
>DINM01000079.1 GCA_002423675.1 Verrucomicrobia bacterium UBA5540 | reverse complement strand
AGCCACAGCAGGGCTGGACGGCGGTTTCCCAGGCTGATCGAGGCTTGGCGGTGGTTAGCAAAGGACTGCTGGAATCAGCGGTCTGTGATTTTGAGGATCGTCCGGTTGCACTGACGTTGTTTCGCAGTACGCGGCGCACGGTTATGACCGACGGGGAGCCGGAAGGGCAGCTGCTCGACCGGGAGATGATCTTTGATTATCGCATTCATCCGTTGTCCGGTACTCCGGATCGTGCGGAGCTTTGCCGGGAGGCACAGCAGTTGGCTGCCGGGTTGCGGGCGGTTCAGTTGCAGTCCGCCGACTTGGAGCTGTACCGAACCGGAGCAATGCTTCCTTCCCAGACGGGCTTTTTGCAAGTAGATGGTCCGATTGTGGTAACTGCCACCCAGCAGACAAAAGAGGGCATGGAAGTGCGCCTGTTCAACCCGAATGATACGAAAACGGTTGCCAGATTCAGTTTTTCCGGGAGCTGGCAACCCACAACGGTTCAGAAGATCAATTTTGAATCGGTAGCCTGTGCTAAGATAACACCGATTAGTGATAGGAAATTCGAGATATATCTTCATCCGAAGGAGATTTTGACAATCTGTTTCCGTGATTACTGAGCCGGAATGTATGTTTCATAATTGATACGTCATGTTTTGCCTATTTTTTAAAATTGGTGTGGTTTCTTCGGAACGTACCGTGTGCCGAATGTTGTTTTTTTTAACCATATATTTACAATTAAAAATTATTTTTTCTCTTGCATTGCTCAGAGAATCAGCGTATCAGATAAATATATCACACGAGATATTCGGTATATCAAAACATAAATAGGAGGTGTACAGATGAGAAAGAAAACGGGAACAATTAGTGTTATGTTGTTAGCAGGCCTCGTGGGAATGGGCGTTGCTGGCGTTATTGATAATGCGAAGCTGTATTTGTCTTTTGAAGGGGACAACGGAAACTATGACAGTAGCAACGAAGCATACTGGGAAAAAGTCAACAGTGAGGCACCATCCTACTTCGGTACATCCGGTGGGAATCCGACGATTACCAACTCGGGAATCAGAGGCGATTGCATTGACTACAGTGCTGCACCGGCGGCTGGATCGTACAGTACTGTTCGGTATGGACAGATCGGAAGTGATACTGCATTTGAAACCGCGCTTATTGGGGCGCAGTCCTTTACGATGACAGGCTGGTTTAATACCAGTGGATTGGTCGCCAATGAGCGTATTCTAGATTTTGGTAATTGCAATCTGATTACTACATCGGACAGTCGCCTTTCGTTTTATGAAGACGGCAAAACCGTGACCGATACCCAGTCTACGGCAATTTATGGCGCCGATAATCAATGGGTCTTTTTTGCGGTCACGTATGACGGGACTCAGTCCTCTGGGAATCTGAAATATTATGTGGGAGACGGGGCTACGGCCAGTTCATTGGGTATTACCAAAGATGCAAATTTCGGCACACTGGACAGCGCGTCCGACGGAATGGTAACGTATTTGGCAAACAGACAGGTGAATCCGGGAGATCGTTCTTTTTCCGGATATTTGGATGAGTTGCGGATTTACACATCTTCTACGGATGCTTCTGGCGTTCTAAATGCAGCATCTATTGAAGAGATCAGGCAACATGATATTTCCCCCATTCCGGAACCGACAACGCTGGGGCTGTTTGCTGTGGCCAGTGGATTGTTGATGCTGATTCGTCGTCGTATGCGTTAAACACGCGCACGGTTTTTGGATAGGCCGAGGGGGGGCTCCCGCTCGGCCTTTTTTTACATGGGTCGGAAGAGATTGATAAAGTCTATGGGATGTATTGGAATAAACGTTCTCAGCTAGTTTGAACACCGAGTATATTGAGGAGATAGAGGATGAAAAAAGCAATTGTGAGTAGCATTATTTTTTTGATTGGATCTGTCCTAGGGGCGGTTGCCGGGGTTGCCGATAACGCATCTTTATATCTGTCGTTTGAAGGTGATAACGGATCTTATAATGGCCGAAACCCGGCTTACTGGGAAAAGATAAATAACGAGGCCCCTTCGGTCTTCGGTAAGGCTGACGGACACCCGGAGATTGTCGGTTCGGGTATTAAAGGGGACTGCATTGATTACAGTGCGGCACCTGCTGCCGGATCGTACAGTACGATCCGTTTTGGGAAAACGGGAAGTGATACCGCTTGGGAGAAGACCCTCATAGATGCCAAATCTTTTACCATAACCGGTTGGTTTAAAACCAGTGGATTGATGGAAAATGAACGGATTTTAGATTTTGGAAATTGTAACCTGATTACAACATCGGATAGCCGACTTTCATTCTATGAAGACGGAAGCACTCCAACTGATACTCAGTCCACTGCGATTTATGGCGCTGTCAATCAATGGGTCTTTTTTGCCATTACGTATGACGGGACTCAGGGATTCGAAAATCTTAAGTACTATGTAGGGAGTGCGGATACGGTCAGCTCTTTGGGGATCACCAAGGATGCCGATTTCGGAACAGTGGACAGCGCTTCTGACGGAATGGTGACGTACTTGGGAAATAATCAGGTTTCTCCGGGATTTCGTTCCTTTGCCGGATATTTGGATGAGATTCGTATTTATACATCTGCCGAGGATGCTTCCGGTGCACTGGATGCTGCATCCATTGAGGAAATCCGGCAAGCTGATCTTCTGCCTGTTGCCGAAACGACCGTGGAATAGAAGTTTTGCGATTGCTGCGAATTTGCGGCGGTATGTGACAAACTGGGTGTCTTGCGTTCGATCGGGCAGAGTGTTGCTGCTCGATCCTGTCGTTTAATTCGAACGAGTCCTGCTTGACGGAATGTCGGCGTAGATGCGTTTCAAAGCGGTTTTGCTGTCCGACCGTTTCGTTGGTCGTGTATTCGATGAGCAGGCTTTGCTGGGTGATTCGCGTGAGGTGAGAAATGAAAATATTATTGATGCTGTTTTTTCTAGTTTCAAAAGGGCAGGTGCAGGTACAAAATAACTATCAGATTTATGAGCCGCAAATTAGCACTTCCATGGTGCTTAATCCGGAAAATAATGTAGAAGATTTAAAGTACAACCATTGTGCGTCGGTTGTTCAGTATGGCAATAAGCTCTATACCTTTTGGAATGGAAACAGCGTGAATCATGAAGGATCTGCGGGGCAGCGGATCTACTATGCTACATCAACAAACGGCGCAGATTGGTCCGATCCTGTTGCTCCTTTTACTTCTTATACCGGCGTACAGTGGCAGCCGGGTACGGTGCATTACACCAACAGTACCCGGGACGAACTGTGGTGTGTCTGGAGTGAAGGAAATTTTAATGTGGGTGATGGCTATCTGTACTGGTCGCGCATGACTAATCCAAACAATGCAGACAGCTGGGTGAGTGAGCGGCTTTTCTGGACGGATGACCCGGATGATGATAGAGATGGATTTATTCATTATAACGGTGAGACATATACATTTTTCATGAGCGGGGATCCGACGAAGCTTCCCGACAACCGTGGATATCTGTTTCCGGTGATTCTGAATACAACAAATACAACCCAACGGTGTGTTGCTTTGGTTCATACGGTGGATGGAACGACGTGGACCTGCGATCCGAGCACGTTTATTACCTATCCGTCCACGAATACCTCTTGGGAGTGTACATCGGTTGTGCAGTCAGACGGTAATGTTCGCATGTTTGTGCGTAATCTTTTTGCCGATGATTCTGATGAAGCGTTTATAACGGCTCTGGGGGATACGAATGGCCTGAATTTTGGAACGCCGTATTTCAGCGATATGCGCACGATTGCCGGGCGCACATGGGCTTCGCCGGTTTCGGTCAGCAGTTCGGAAGATATATTGAGTTCGCGGAAACTTATGTTGCACAATGATACAGAGGCAAAGTCGCCGTGGGTTTCAGATCGCTATAATGTCAGCCTCTTCTCAAGCAGAACGGGCAAGGATGACTTTACCGCTGGCATTTCGGTTAGTACCGGTTTGGGATTAAGTTATTACCCTCAGGGGAGGGTGGTTAACAACAAATTATATGCTGTTTATACAGTTGCCGATACGGATTTTATGGGGAAAATCGTAGCCACCACCGTCGATCCGGTCCCGGCAACGGATACCTATTATATCTTCCC
>DINM01000141.1 GCA_002423675.1 Verrucomicrobia bacterium UBA5540 | reverse complement strand
AAAAATGGGTGGCGAGGCGGCGGCGGCCGATGACGTCGCCGCCGGGCGAGTGAATCAGCGCCGAGCCGTGGCGCGCGGCGAGCGGCCCGGCCAGAAGAATCGAGGTGCGCACTTTGCGGCAGTATTCTTCGTCGAGCTCGGTTCCTTTTAAACCCGCCGCGCAGAGCGTTACGCAGTTGCCCTCTTTTTCAACCGAGACGCCGAGCGAGGCGAGCAGTTCGAGCATGACGCGCACATCGGTGATGTCCGGAACGTTGCAGAGTTTGACCGGTTGGTCGGTGAGTACCGTTGCCGCCAGCATGGGCAGGACTGCGTTTTTGTTGCCGCGCGGAGAGAATTTTCCGCCGATGGTGTTGCCGCCGTGGATAATGAATTTTGCCATGGCGCGACATTAGCCGTTTTTCCAAGGTTTGCCAGAAAAGTTTCCAGACATTGGAAAAAGTGAACAGAAAAGTTCCAAGGTTTGGAAAAACGGGTAAACTGCACGGCATGAAACGATTTCTTTTTGCCTGCCTGATACTTACTTCCGGCGCGCTTTTCGCGGAAGAGCTGCCGCCCGCGCAGCAAATTCTCGCAATTGCCCGCGAGCAGCTTCCGAAAGAGCCGATCCGGATGAACGGCTCGCTGAAGGAGCGCGCGCCGAACGGCTTTGTTAAAAAAGAGCTAACGGTTGAGATGGATCTGAACTGGGGCGCTGATCCGGCGAATGCGACCTACCGCATCCGCGATGAAAAAAGCGGACTTTTCCAAACCCTGGAAATTCAGTGGCTTCAAAGCGGGCCGATTTTCCAATACTCGGAAAATAATCAGGATGCGACCAACTTTGATCCGAACACGGAGATCGACGGTCTGGGCGTGACGTGGGCAGATCTGAGTTTTTCGTTTCTTTGGTCCCGCGACGCGAAAACGATGAAGACCGGCACAAAACTGGGTAAGGATTGTTATGTGATTTCTGTTCCGCGCGGCGACAACCGCCTTTTACTTTGGATTGAGCAGGCAACCGGACGGCTGTTCGGCGCAAAGGAAGAGACTGCCGACGGGAAAATGGTTAAGGAAATCAAGGTCGTCAGCGTAAAAGAGTTCGACAACATCTGGATGGTTAAGGATCTTGATATTATCCAGCCGTTGGAAAGCGGGCGAACCACCCTGCGCATCGATACGGTTGAAACGGTTAAACAGTAGAAGGATTGGAGCGGGTGAACGGATTCGAACCGTCGACAATCACGTTGGCAACGTGATGCTCTACCAACTGAGCTACACCCGCGTTAGAAGGCCGACGATTATGCGAATTCAAAAATCCATTGCAAGCTGGAATTTAAAAATTTGCCTCTGTTCACCGTTCCCGGTTCGTGGTTTGCTTCTTTTCATATGATTACGCAGGAAAAATGGGAAAAACTCTACGAACGGATGGCCAAGCTGGGCATTCGCGAAGAGGAGCTGTCGGAAAACTTTATCCGCGGCTCCGGCTCCGGCGGGCAGAAGATCAACAAAACCTCCTCCTGCGTCCAGTTGCGCCACGCGCCCTCCGGCATCGAAATCAAATGCCAGTCTTCCCGTCTGCAAGGATCGAACCGGTTCTTTGCCCGCCGCGATCTCTGCGATAAGCTGGAAGAAAAGGTTCTCGGGATCAAAAGCCGGAAGAAGCAGGAGCAGGAAAAGCTCCGGCGCCAGAAACGCCGCCGTTCGCGCCGAGCAAAAAACAAGATGCTGGACGATAAAAATAAGCACTCCGAAAAAAAGGCGCTGCGCCGGTCTGTAAAAGGTGAATGATGAAACCGAAGCTGTTTGAGGAAATGGGGTTCGCGAAGATCGATCATCATCGCACGGAACGGTGTGGCGCGCCGGAAGCGATTTTCTGCGAAGGGAAAACCCCGGATCAGGTGGCGCAGATTGTTCAGAAGATGAATGAAGGACCGCATAATATTTTAGCGACGCGCGCCGGGGCCGAAACCTTTGCCGCCGTCAAAGAACTGGTTCCCGAGGCGGAATATCACGAGCTCGCGCGTTTGATTGTTATCCGCAAAGAAGAGCTTTCTCCCGATCCGGATCGCATTATTTTGGTGATAACCGCGGGAACGAGCGACATTCCCGTCGCCGAAGAGGCGGCGATTACTGCCGAGCTGATGGGTCACAAGGTCGAGCGCGTGTTTGATGTCGGCGTAGCGGGCATACACCGCCTGTTTGCGCAGGAAGAAAAAATCCGCAGTGCCAATGTGCTGATTGTCGCCGCAGGAATGGAAGGTGCGCTCGCCAGTGTGGTCGGCGGACTGGTGAATAAGCCGGTCATCGCGCTGCCGACGAGCGTGGGCTACGGCGCAAACTTTGAAGGACTGGCCGCCCTGCTCGGTATGCTCAACAGCTGCGCCGCCGGTGTAGCCNNTTCGGCGCGGGCCGCCTCGCCGGCATGATGAACTCCATGAGGTGATTTTATGAAAGCGATGTACTTGAGCGGATTTTCAGGCGTCAGCGGCAACATGTTCATCGGTGCGCTGCTCGATGCGGGGCTGCCGGAAGAGGCTCTGCGCGGGATGGTGAGCGCCCTGCCCGTTTCCGGATATCAACTGAAGCTTGAGTCAGTGGTTAAATGCGGAATCAAAGCGACCCACTTTGATGTATTGCTCGATCATCATGAACATCATGCGCACCGGCATCTCGGCGATATCGTAAAAATTATCAACGATGCCAAACTAAGCGACGCGGTAAAACAGCGCAGCATTGCGGTCTTCACAAAGCTTGCCGAGGCCGAAGCAAAAGTTCACGGCACGACGGTGGAAAAAATCCATTTCCATGAAGTCGGCGCGGTGGACGCGATTATTGATATCGTCGGCACAGTTTTTGGATTGGAACAGCTCGGCATTGAAAAACTCTATGCAGGCAATCTGCGCACCGGACACGGATTCATTAAATGCGCGCATGGTTCCATGCCGATTCCCGCGCCGGCAACCGCTGAGCTGCTCTGCGGCATTCCGTACACGCAGGGCAATATTGAAAAAGAACTGCTGACGCCGACCGGCGCGGCATTGCTGGCGACGCTGTGCGACGGCTTTGGTGACCGACCGGCGGGCTTTGTTTCTGAAAAGACCGCCTATGGCGCGGGCGGATGGGATCTCGATATTCCGAATGTCCTGCGCGCAGAAATCGGAAATTTCCAAACATTGGAAAAATCAGAGCTATTGGTTTTGGAAACGAATATCGATGACTGCAATCCGCAGATTTTCGACTATGTGATGGAGCGGCTTTTCAAAGCGGGCGCGCTGGATGCCTGGCTGACGCCGATTCAAATGAAAAAGAACCGCCCGGCGGTGACGCTGTCTGTACTTGCACCGATCGAACTGCAAAACGACGTGGAAGAAATTATTTTCACCGAAACTACGACGATCGGGATCCGCCGTTACGCCGTGCAGCGCACGGCGGCAGAGCGCCGCGAAAAGACAGCGAAAACTCCGTGGGGCGCGGTGCGGGTGAAAATCAGCTTTCTTAACGACGCCGTCTGTTCAGTGACGCCGGAGTTCGACGACTGCCGAAAACTGGCCGAAGAGGCGGGCGTGCCGCTGAAAGAGGTTTGGGCTGCCGCCCGGGAATCCTTGTAAAGTCATTGATTTATGAGGGGGAACCCCTTACATTGCGTGCTGAACGCGAAACATGAACGCACAAGCATCCAAAAAAAGACCGTGGCGCCGTGATCGTCCGGTACCGAATCCCTACCGTGACACATTGAGTCAGGAAATCGGATACCGGCTTGATGCCCGGACGACGGGCTGTTTACTGACCGCTTTTGCGATCGGTTTACTGGGGATCTCCGGGCTCGCCTTTATCGTTTATTGGCTAATGCATTGAATGCAGGGTTCCGAACATTGGAAGATTTTTTTCCAATGTTTGGAAAAAATTACTCTTCATCGACGGCGGAGCGTTTCATTTTTTTGCGCTCGTTGTCGGTGAGATAGCGTTTACGCAGACGAACGTGGTTTGGCGTGACTTCGACCAGTTCGTCGTCCTTGATGTATTCGAGCGCTTCTTCAAGCGAAAGTTTCTGCGCTGGCGCGATTTTCATGGCGCGGTCGGATCCGGATGCGCGCATGTTGGTGAGCTGCTTGGCTTTCTGCACGTTGACGAGCAGGTCTTTGTCGAGGCAGTGCTCGCCAACGATCATGCCTTCGTAGCACTCTTCGCCCGGATCAATGAAGAAAATACCGCGCTGCTGCAACCCGTCGATGGCAAATGCGATGGACGTACCATTGCCCATGCTGATGAGCACGCCGTTGTTGCGGTGGTTGATTTCGCCGGCATACGGCGCGTAGTGCAGGAAGCGGTGGTTGATGATTCCTTCGCTCGCCGTGGCGGTCATCATTTTGCTGCGCAGGCCGATGAGTCCGCGGGTCGGAATATGGAAGGTCATGTTTTTGCGCAGGCCGAGCTGATCCATGCGAACCATTTCGCCGCGTCGCTGGCCGATCAGTTCAATGGCCTTTCCGGCGTATTCGTCCGGTACATCGACGGTCAGAATTTCGATCGGCTCTTCTTTTTTTCCATGGTTCATATGAAAAATCACGCGCGGCTGCGCAACGGTGAGCTCGAAGCCTTCGCGGCGCATG
>DINM01000011.1:902-3813 GCA_002423675.1 Verrucomicrobia bacterium UBA5540 | reverse complement strand
GGTCCGCGCGGCCTGATGCCCAATCCGAAAACCGGCACCGTGACCGATGATACCGCCACGGCGGTGAAACAGTTTAAAGCAGGCCGTGTCGAGTTCCGTATGGACAAGAACGGAAATATCATGGTGCCCTTCGGCAAGCGGTCCTTTCCGGTAGAAGCCCTGATGGAAAACTTCCGCGCGGTCTACGAAGCCATTCTGGCTGCGAAGCCGGCTTCCGCCAAAGGGGTTTATATTAAACGTTGCACGATCGCCAGCACGATGGGGCCGGGCATGCACATTGACACCAGAGAGTCAGTAACAGCTTAAATATTATAGAGGCAGGGCATTTTCATGAGCACAGATAATAAAAAAATCAGACCGGAAAAAGAGGCCATGTTCAACGAGGTTCAGGAGAATGTCTCCGGAGCGCTCTATATGCTGCTGGCCGACTACAAGGGCATGACGATGCCCGAAACCGACGAGTTCAAAAAACTCCTGCGCGGTGCAAATGCCCGGGTTAAAGTGGTTAAAAACAGTATGCTCAATCGCATTACCGGCGACATGGGCTGTAATCTCGGCGNNTCAAGATCCTGAAAAAGTTTTCCGGCGACAAAAACAAGCCGGCGGTTAAAGGCGGCGTGCTGGAAGGCGCAGTTCTTTCATCGAAGGATGTTGTTGATCTCGCCGCGTTGCCGAGCAAGAAAGAGATGCAGGCAAAACTGGTCGCCACGATCGCCGCTCCGATGACCCAGGTAGTCGGCGTGATGAATCAGAAGGTTTGCAGTCTGTTGTACGTGCTGAATGCCGTATGTGAGAAAAAAGAACAGGCCGCGTAAATTTCGTTTTAATAGGTTGGTAGAATTCAATTCATTGTAGGGAGGAAAATAAAATGGCTGAAGAAAGTGTAGAAGTAAAAGAAGAAGTCCAGCTCGAAGGCAAAATGGCTGAGTTTGTGGACTGGATTGAAGGTATTTCCGTACTTGAGCTCTCGAAGCTCGTCAAAGCTCTGGAAACCCGTCTGGGTGTCTCCGCAGCAGCTCCGGTTGCCGTCGCGGCAGCGGGTGGCGGCGCAGCCGCTGAAGCGGTTGCTGAACAGACTGAGTTTACGGTTGTGCTGACTCAGGCCGGTTCGCAGAAGATTCAGGTGATCAAAGAGCTCCGCGGCGTCACCGCTCTGGGTCTCAAAGAAGCCAAGGATCTGGTGGACGGCGCTCCTAAGAACGTCAAAGAAGGCGTTACCAAGGAAGAAGCTGAATCCATCAAAGCAAAACTTGAAGGCGTTGGCGCCACGATCGAAATCAAGTAACAGAAGTGAGGCACAGTTGGGCCCGGCGGTTTTCCCGCCGGTGCTTCTGTGCGTCAGGGAGTATGTTTGTATTTCGTGAGTCCGCCGGCTTTCCCGTAAAGCAGCGGAATGATGCGTCCAATAAAAGCCTGAAGGTGATGGAATGGCCGATAGAAAAAACTTTGGAAAACTGATCGACGTAATTGAAGCCCCGGATCTCATTGAGCTTCAAACCAATTCCTATGCGGAGTTTCTCCAGCAGGGAGTCGCCCCGTCGCGCCGTAAGAAAATCGGTTTGCAGGCGGTTTTGAGCGAAGCGTTCCCGGTTGAGAGTTATGACGGGCAAATTGCGCTCGATTTCGCCAGTTACGAAATCAAAGAGCCGAGCTTGTCGTATGTGGAAGCCATTAAAGAGGGCGAAACCTATGCGGCTCCGCTGTATGTAACCTTCCGGTTGCGCGAAAATGAAGACGTTCGTGAAGACACCCTGTTCATGGGTGAAATTCCGCTGATGACCGATCGCGGAAGCTTTGTAATCAATGGTGCTGAGCGCGTTATTGTCAGTCAGTTGCACCGCTCACCGGGCATCTGTTTTGAGCAGACCACTCATGCGAACGGAACGTTACTCTATTCATTCCGTATTATCCCGGATCATGGTTCATGGGTCGAAACCCAGTTCGATACCTCTGATCTGCTGTATGTTTATCTTGACCGCAAACGCCGTCGCCGGAAATTTTTAGCGTCCACATTCCTGCGCGCGCTCGGCTACGGATCGGACGAAGAAATCATCGATCTCTATTACACAGTTGAAAATTTTCAGCTCAACAAAAAAATCGGCGATGAAGCAGAGCTTTCAAACTTGGTTCTCAAAGACGACGCCGTAGACAGTGACTCGCAGTCCGTCATTGGTCGGCGTTACGATGCTCTCACTCTGGATATGATTCAGCGCATGAAGCTCGCCGGCTACAAGAACGTCGAAGTGGTCAACGTTTCCTGGGACGAAGGTCTGTTCATGAAGACCATTCAGAAAGACACCACTCGTTCGATTGATGAAGCGCTCAAGGATCTTTATCAAAAGCTTCGTCCGGGCGATCCGCCCACTACCGCCTCCGCCCGCCAGATGCTCAAGCGCCTGTTTTTCGATGAAACCCGCTTCAGCCTCAGCCGCGTTGGTCGCTATAAAATCCAGCAGAAACTCAGAACCAAAGCATCTTCGCTGACGCTGGATAAAGAAGATGTGGTCGAGGCCATCCGCTATCTCATCAACATTCGTATGGGCAACGGAACCCTTGATGACATCGATCATCTGGGAAGTCGCCGCATCCGTACGGTCGGCGAACTGCTCGAAGGGCAGTGCCGCGTCGGTCTGGCTCGTATTCAACGCTTGGTCAAAGAGNNAAGGTCCGAACATCGGGTTGATTTCATCGCTGAGTACGTTTGCGCGTATCAACGAATACGGCTTCATCATTTCCCCGTATCGCAAAGTTGAAAAGGGACGTGTAACTGACAAAGTTGATTCATTGACGGCGGATGAAGAAGAAAATTTCGTTATCGCTCAGGCCAATGCTCCGCTTAATCCGAACGGTACATTTCAGAACGACCGTGTTATGGTTCGTGTTCGCGGCGACTTCAAAGAAGTCTCCCCCG
>DINM01000011.1:550-768 GCA_002423675.1 Verrucomicrobia bacterium UBA5540 | reverse complement strand
GAAAAAGTCAAAAAAGGCCAGGTTCTGGCTGACGGCCCTGCCACCGATCAGGGCGAGCTCGCGCTCGGCCGTAACGTTACGGTTGCGTTCATGCCGTGGTGCGGTTACAACTTTGAAGACGCTATTCTAATCAGTCAGAAAATCGTCAAAGAAGACGTTTACACCTCGATTCACATCGAAGAATTCGAATGCGGTGCCCGCGACACCAAGCTGGGTCC
>DINM01000011.1:0-536 GCA_002423675.1 Verrucomicrobia bacterium UBA5540 | reverse complement strand
AAGCCGGCCGCCGACATGCGCAAGCGCCAGAAAGATATCGAAGAGCGTCATAAGAGCTCCGTGCATGAATTGACCGAAGATCTGACAGAGGCCCTCAGCAACATTCTTCTGGGTGAAAAAATTCCGCTTGACGTCATGAACGTAGAGAGCGGCGATGTTATCATTCCGGCTAACCGTAAGATTACCAAGACGTTGCTTCGTAAGCTGGCTGCCAGCTACGAACATATCGAAATTGATCCTAGTCCGATCCGGATCAAAATCATGAGCATCATCGATAACTTCCGTAATAAGTTCTCGGAAGCCGATGCCGACAAACAGCGATCCATGGATCGTGCCGGAAGTGGTGAAGAGTTTGACGAAGGCATTGTTAAGCAGGTCAAAGTCTACGTGGCCACCAAGAAGAAACTGTCCGTCGGTGACAAGATGGCCGGGCGCCATGGAAATAAAGGGGTTATTTCGCGTATTTTGCCCGAAGAAGACATGCCCTTTCTGCCGGATGGAACGCCGGTTGAAATCGTGCTCAATCCGCTCGGCGT
>DINM01000049.1 GCA_002423675.1 Verrucomicrobia bacterium UBA5540 | reverse complement strand
TATCCGCCGCCTGCGCGACGAAGTCGTACAGGGCAGCTCGCTTTCCGACGCGTTGCGGATCTATCCCGACACCTTTCCTCAGCTCTACATCAGCATGGTTCGCGCCGGCGAGGCTTCCGGTGCGCTCGCCGAAGCGCTCGAAGGCCTTTGTCACCACTATGAGCGGGTGCAGGAAGCACGCAGTAAAGTCGTCACCGCCATGATCTATCCAGCCATCGTGCTCGCGATCGGCATGCTTTCTGTCGTCGGCCTCATGGTCTTCATCGTACCGCGCTTCGCACCAATATTCGATGAGCTCGGCGGCACGCTACCCCTGCCCACCCGTATTCTGATGTCGTTCAGCGACGTGCTCATCAAATACGGCTGGCTCATCACCATTCTGTTGACCGTCGGTGTCATTTCTTTACGGAAGTGGATCAAAACGCCTGCCGGTCGTTTCTGGTGGCATGCCCGTCAGCTCAAGTGGCCGGTCATCCGCCAGATCATCACCGCCAATGCCTTCGGCCACTTTGCCCGCACACTCGAAACGCTCATTCGCAACGGTGTGCCGATCCTCAAGGCGCTTACCATCGCGGAAGAAACCGTCGGCAACGATGTCATCGCCAAAGAAATCGCCGCCGCACGCACGCGCGTCACCGACGGCTCCAGCATTGCCGGCCCTCTTGCCGCCGGAAAAGTGTTCCCGGAACTGNNAAAAACATTGCCCGACGCTACGATACCGAGCTCGACTTCAGCATTAAAGTGCTAACCACGGTCATGGAACCGGTGCTGATTCTCGGTATCGCCATCATCATCGGATTTGTCGCCATCAGCATGCTGATGGCCGTGTTCAACCTCACCAGTGGTTTAGGTGTTTAACAACGGAGGAAAAACAATGGAACCGTGTCGTAGATCAAAAAGAGGTTTCACCTTAATAGAAATCATGCTCGTGATCGTCATCATCGGCATCATCGTCGGGATCGCCGTACCGAAGATCACCGGAAAGGTCGGAAAAGCCAATGATGTTGCTGCCAAAGNNGCTGGAAGCTGCTGTTCAAAGCTACGAAATGGATAACCTGCAGCTGCCCTCCAGTCTAAACGATTTAACGGTGCAGAAAAATAACAATGGTCCGTATGTAAAGCCGAGCGAACTCACCGATCCGTGGGGTCAGCCGTTTATCTATGCCAAACCCGGCTCGCACGGCATCGGCTTCGACCTCTCCTGCAAATCGCCCGACGGCAAAGAGTTCAACAACTGGGAATAGGAAGAGAAGGATGAATTATGAACTATGAAGTATGAAATTATGAAAAAACCGAATTCATCTTTCATCTTTCATCTTTNNCGGTTTTACCCTCATCGAGATCATGCTGGTGGTGGTAATTACTCTGATCGCCGCCGGGATCGTCATTCCTAAATTTTCGGGAACCTTTAAATCCTCTCAGATGACCGATGCAACCCGCTCGACCGTGCGCATTGCGCGCTATGCGCGCAGTCTGGCAATTCTCAAACAGGAAGTTTGTACGCTCTCGTTTGAATCCAACCGGTTGATGCTGGTTTGCGGCACCAATCGCGCCAACCCCGAGGCCTCTCGAAAACTTCCCGACGATATCAACATCAGTTCGTTCGAAAACCTCGTAGACGAAGACAAAAATTCCGACGGAAGTCGCACGGTTCGATTTTACCCCACCGGAATGAACGACGGCTTCAATGTCACCCTCGGCACGGATGGAAACCGGCGCGCAACCGTGGTTTGCGATCCGATCTCCGGAAAAATCACGGTTCTGGAGGAAGGCCGATGAATCATTTTTTCCAATCCCTGGAAAAAAGACGCCGGATTTTCCCAACCCTTGGAAAAACGACACCGGGTTTTTCCAAACCCTGGAAAAAAGGACTGACGCTGATTGAAGTCATGCTGGCAGTCGTCATTCTCGGTATTGGTGCCGGCGTATTATTGCTGGCCACCGCGCGCTGCCTCGCCGTCATTACCAAAGCCCAGCGTTACAGCACGGCGCAGCGGCTCATTCAACAGGTCAGCGCCGATCACCCGCTCACCCGCTCTTCCGAAATTCCAACGGGAACCGAATCGGGAATCTTTGAAGACGAAAACGACTATCGCTGGGAACGGGAAATTACAGAGCCGGAAGAGGAACTTCGCAAAGGACTGTATACGGTTCGTACCCGCGTCAGCTGGTCCCGACGCGGCCGAGACAGTTTTGAAGAGGCCACCTCGTGGCTCTACATCAAGCCGGAGGAAACACATTGAAGATTTTCAACGTCAGGTTTCCGAAAAAAAACCGACAGCGATCTGTCCCGTTTTCCCCTCTCGCCCCTCACCCTGTGCCACCCAATGGCTTCACGCTTCTCGAGGTGATGATTTCCATCGTGATTATGGCGATTGCCACAGCGGTTGCCTTTCAAACCTTTTCCGCTGTAACCCGCGCATGGACCGGCGCACGGAAGGTAATGGATAAAATGCATCACGGCGACTTTGTCCTCGACCAGCTTACCTCGGCACTGCGTTCTATGGCATTCTTTGACTCCAAGCCGGAAGCTTACGCCTTCCGGATCGAGAACGATACGATAGGGGATGGAGAACATAAAATCAGCTGGGTCACCGGCAGCAGTGCATTCATTCCGCCCGGTGAAATCTATGCCCATGGCCTGCACCGCATTGAAGTCGGCGGCGGAGAGAATGAGGAAGGCATGGATGGACTGGTCGTGACGGTCTGGCCTTATCTTGCCGACGAAGATGAAGTGGAAAAAACCAGCTGGTTTGTCAGCGAGAATATCAAAGGGCTGAGCTGTAAAGTTTATGACACGCACGACGGCGAAGACCGGTGGAAAGATGATTGGGAATACAGCAATGCCATTCCTGGTCTGATCGAAATTACACTCTATGCGGATCCGCTCGAAAAAAACGCCGATCCGGTTAAGTTTCGTCAGGTCATCGAAATTCCGCTCGGCCCGCCCGTCACCAATGAGGTTTCAGCCGCAAAATGAAATTTGAAACTGAAAGTTTGAAACTGGAAAGACGTCGCGGCAGCGCGCTGATTGTGGTGCTCTGGATTCTGCTGATCATTTCTCTGATTGTCGGTAGTTTCGCGTTCGAAATGCAACTGGAGTCAAAAATAATCTCTTTGCAACGCAAACGTTTCAAAGCCGATCAGCTGGCACTGTCCGGCATTGAAATGGCCAAGGCCATGCTGTCATTTAAAGAAAAAGAACATACGGCCGGCGCAACCGGTGAGAAAATTCTTTACGACGATCCGTTTGCGAATGAGGCGCTGAAAATCCCTGAGGGTGTCCCCGTCAACTACAGCGAAAAACTCGGCAGCGGCGAGGTAACTGTTAAAGTCGACTATGAAGAAGGAAAGCTGAATATCCGCACCATGACATCGGATGAGTGGCATTTGCTATTCCAGCAGGCGGGCATTCCGAATACGCAATGGGCATCGATGCTCGACTGCCTGACAGACTGGCAGGATGAAGGCGACCTGCATCAGCTCAACGGTGCCGAATCCGACGACCCGTTCTATAGAAAGCGCGGCTATGAGTGCAAAAATGCGCCGGTGGATACGGTCGATGAACTGATGTTAATCAAAAACTGGGGTGAAGAGGTGCTGTACGGCACGCCTCCCGGCGTGGAAACCGAAGAGCCGATCACCGGTATTGCCGATCAACTCACGACATGGGGCAGTGGAAAAATCAACCCGAACAGCGCCAGTCCGGAAGTGCTGAACAGTCTGACAATTCCTGATGGTACGATTGACGCAATTCTTGAGCTCCGTAAGGGCCCCGACGGCATTGCNNAAGACGACGGAATCAGTGACGAAGATTTTGCGGCGATGGGGCTGGATGCCGGAATTTTCACCCTCACTCCCGAATATGTACGGGTTACCGCCATCGGAAATGTAGAGAAAATACAGAGCCAAATCTCCTGTATCTTTAGGCTGGGCGACAAGGAACCCGTTCCACTATTCTGGACTGAAGGAAAAATAATGGAGAAATGATGAAGCATGAACGATGAAGTATGAAATCGGATCCCATTTTATTTATACAATTTTCATAAAAATATTCTGTTTTCATCTTTCATAATTCATAGTTCATTTTTCGGATCATATGATGCTTTTCAGCCATACAACAGGGATTCATTACACCGACGAAACCGTCGAGTGGGCCGTGTTGCGTAAAAGCCGCACAGGAATCGAAAAAATCCGCGAAGGATCCCTTCCGCTTCCCGAAGGTTTTTTTCAGCAGGAGAACGCCCCGCTGTTCCCGGCCGATGTGCTGGCCGATATCCGCCGGAACTTTCTCGGCGTCATAACCGTTTCGCTGCCCTCTTCTCTATTGCTCATGCGCATTCTCGAGCTGCCATCGACCAGCCCGCAGGAACTCCGCNNACACCGTTTCCTACGAAGTGCTCCATTCGGCCGAAAACCACTCGCGCGTTCTGGCCGTTGCCGCGCAGCGCAAAACGGTAGATACACTCGGCGAACTGTTCAAGGCGCAGCATGTATACATCCGCAGTCTCGACGCTGAAATACTTGCTTGGTGGAGCCTGCTGCTCAAGCACGGACAGGTGCCCCATGAAGGCCGCACCGTGCTCTTTCTCGAAGAACACACCGAGTTTTCAATGATCGTTGCAGATGAAGGTGTTCCGATCTGTTTCCGTTCGCTCGAGCTTTTTCACCCCCTTACCGACGAATCGATCATGCAGGAAATCACGGAAGAACTGCGCTATACCCTGCTGTCTCTCGAAGCCGAATACGGTCATTGCGACACGGCGACGCTTGAAATCTGGAGTGAATCGGAATTTCCGCAAAAACTGATTCACCGGCTGCAGGAGGAATGCGGCGGCGAGGTCAACTTGCACAAANNTATAACCGGGTGCGCAAAGAAGCGGCAAAATACGCCGGCCCGGCCAATGCCGCACTGATTGCACGCAATGAAATGCTCTCGCTCGAAAAATATGCGGATCGTTCGCACTCCGCACTCGAATGCCTGCGTGAAGTCACCGTGGCCCTTCCCGATGACGTAGAGATCGCCTCTTATACCTACAAAAAGGGCGAGGCCGTCAGTCTGCGCGGTTCCAGCGATCGCGCGGAGGCCGTCTATGACTTTTTCCAGAAACTCGGCGCATCGGATCTTTTTGTCGGCGTCAAGGATCAGCCGGTCAGCACTCGGACCGTAAAAGACAAACGCGTTTCCACTTTCTCGCTGACAGCCGAACTTCCGAAAGACAAAACGGAGGACCGGCCATGAAAATCTCCAGACGTGAAACCATCCTCGGGGTGATCACCCTCACCGCGATTCTCTTCGGCCTCACCTACTGGATGGCCGGGTCGCGCATTGAAAAACAGCGGCACATGGAAGACGATAAGATTCGTCTGCTCCGCCAGATTGAGCTGCACAAACGGATTCTCTCCGAAAAAGACCCGTGGTACAGCCGACTGGAAGAGCTGCAAAACCAGCTTCCGGTCTATGACGACAACATTTCCATCACCGCCGAACTGCTCAAACTCATTAAACGCACCGCCGATCAGTACGGTCTCGATCTCGTCCGNNATGAGCTCGGCGTCAGCTGCAATTGGGAAGGCCCGCTCGACGCGCTCGTTCATTTTCTCTATGATCTTCAAAAACAGGGAATCCGTTTCGACGTTCTTCAGCTCAATGCCCAGCCCGACGCCCAGCGTGACCGCATCCTGAAAGGCTCGATGATTATTGACTGCGCGTACAGGAAAAACTTGAAACCTGAAATTTGAAACCTGAAATTTGCACTCCGAGTTCAACGAGGACTACTATGAAGACAATCTGGAAAATTACATTCGCCGTTCTTCTAATGGCATGTTCAGCTTCGGCGCAGGATCCATCAAATCAGCAGCTCATCTCACTCAGCTTTGANNGGCCGTCGAGCTCTACCGCGAATGGACCGGCCGCACCATCATTCGGCAGGCCGATCTCAGCGCGCGAATTACCCTTAAAGGCCGCCAGCTCACACAGGATGAAGCCAAACAGGCCATCGAAACCGTTCTTTCCATGAATGGCATTGCGCTCGTTCCGATGGGCGATAAATTTTTGAAAGTTGTCCCCATCGCCAACGCCCGCCAGGAAGGCATGGAAATCCAGCCCTTTGATCGGGAAAAGAAATATACCGAAGCCGACCAGTTGATTACGCAGGTCATTCCCCTGCGCTACGTCGTCTTTGCCGATGTTCAGCCGCTGATCCAGCACCTCGTTCACGGCTACGGGAAAATCATCTCAATGGATCGCATCAACAGCGTACTCGTCACCGACACCTCGGCCAACATCGCCCGCATCGTCGAACTGATCGGTATGGTCGATCAGCCCGCTGAAAAAATTGAACCGCGTTTCTACCAGCTCAAATACGCCGAAGCCGCCACTATCGCCGGAAAACTGAAAGAACTGGTCGAAGCGGCCCAGACAAAAAAGAGCGAACAGACCGTTGTTGAAAATGTACGCACCATTCCCGGCGTCATCCGTGCGCCTAAAACCGCCGGAGGGGAACCCGGCCCGGCTGCATCCGAACAGCAGACCGAAATGATCGAAGGTAACGTAAAAATTGTTTCCGACGAACGCACCAATATCATCATCGTTTTTTCCAAAGCGACCAACTTCAGTTTTTTCGACAACATCATCAAAGTGCTCGACGTCCCTGTTGACGCGGCCTTCGTCGTGGAAACCGTCAATTTGGAATATGCCAACGCCAAAGAGATTTCCGGAATTCTGAATGAATTTATCGGGGCCGCCAAANNACCGGTGCGGCCGAAGGCAGCAAAACCGTCGATGAAATCATCCAGCGCGCAGCCCCCTCCGTCGCCAGTGAAATCAGCCCGGATACGAAAAACGCCATCGGCCGACTCTCAGCCGACACCAAAATCATCTCCGATGAGCGCTCCAACTCATTGCTCCTCATGGGCCGCAAATCCGATATCGCCGCCATCAAGCAAGTCATCTCTCATCTCGACGTCATGCTCGAACAGGTCATGATCGAAGCCGTTATCCTCAGCGTCGGCCTCAACGACAGCATTCAAACCGGCGTTCAGTGGGTTTATCAAAATCAAGCAGCCATCGTCACAGATTATGTTTACGAAAAAAGAACGAGAGATGTGAACCGTTATGATAGCAACGGAAATGTAATCGGTACAACAACAGAGGTCTATGATTATCCTGTTCCTTTAAATTCAGATAATTTAAGCCGCGTTGGCTGGGATGCGGCCGCTCTGGCAACAAACATGGCTTCCGGGGCGTTGATTTATTACGGTGCATTCCCGAATTTAAACGTCAGTGCAATTGTCAGCGCAGCCAAAAAAGACGGCGATGCCCGCATTCTCTCTACGCCAGTGGTTTTAACGACGGACAACACCGAAGCCACTATTACCGTCGGTGAGGAGCGTCCGGTGGTCTCCTCCTCGATCAACAGCAGCAGCTACAGCTACAGCGCGCGCGCCACTTACGAATACCGTAATATCGGTATTACGCTCACCGTTACGCCCAATATTAATCCGCAAGGGTTTGTGGTCATGGAAATCAAGCAGACCGCCGATGATGTCGGCGGCGAAGTGACGATCGACGGCAATCAGGTGCCGGTCATTTCCAAACGTGAAATCAGCGCCACGGTCGCAGTTCAGGATCGCTCGACCGTTGTGCTGGGCGGACTGGTGCGAAAGGCAAAAAGCAGAAGCTCCAGCAAAATTCCGTTACTGGGCGACATCCCTCTAATCGGCTGGCTCTTCCGCACGCACAACAATTCCGATGACCGCAGTGAGCTGGTCGTGCTGTTGACTCCGTATGTACTGACCAATCCCGTCCAAGCTCAGGAAGAAGCCAAGCGTCGTTTCAACGCCTCGGATGCCAAGAACACCCTCTGGCCGCGCGGA
>DINM01000035.1:5458-6929 GCA_002423675.1 Verrucomicrobia bacterium UBA5540 | reverse complement strand
TCCGGAAGAGCTGTCAGCCAAGGAATCCAAAGACCTGCTGGCCGCCCGCTCGACGGCGCGGCTGATCGAGTCACGCACGGAAATTCTGCGCACCATACTTCAGTGGCAGCGTGATATTCTAATGCTGGTGCTGGAGCAGGATGAATCCGCCCTGCACTTCCAGGATGATTTGGAACCACTGAAACGACAGGCGATGCTCTGTACGCGGGCGGATGCGCTAAAACGGATTGCGGCGGTGAATGAAATGGCGCGTCAGTTTGACCGTAACCTGCCCGCTGAGCTGGTATTCAATAATTTCTTCGCGCAGCTTGTTTGATCGCCGAGTGAGGTCACCCCGGCCTACATCAGTCGCGCAGGTGTTTCACCAGCGCTTTGAGGGCCAGCGTGTAGCCATAGCCTTTGAATCCCATGATCTGTCCGATACATCCGGGGGCGATCAGACTTTTATGACGGATTTCTTCGCGGGCATGCGTGTTGCTCAAATGCACTTCGATGGCCGGAACTTCTTCGGCGACCGCTTTAACGGCATCGCCAAGTCCAAGACTGGTGTGCGTATAGGCGGCCGGGTTGATGATGATACCGTCAAATTTTCCGCGGCTTTCGCCGATCCAAGTGATGAGATCGCTCTCGGCGTTGCTCTGATGAAATTCAAGNNGGAGGCGAGCGTTTCGGTGCCGTAAATCTCCGGTTCCCGCGTGCCGAGCAGGTTGAGGTTTGGACCGTTCAGAACAAGAATTTTAAGCGTTTTCATGCGGATGTTTTACCACAGACTGTATAAATAGCACGGACTTTTGAATGCAGAAACCCGATTCATTCTGCCACTTATTCTGGGTTCGATATTCGTTATTCGGAATTCGTTGCTTGGGTTCCCGCCGTCAGGCGGCTGGTACCCCGTACCCCGGGCGGGATTGCCATTTAGCTACGCTTCATTGCTTCACGTTTGTGAAGCCTGTCTCGCCTGCGGCTCGGCGCGAACCCGCGGGTTCTCATCCCGCTGGTACCCCGGGCGGGATTCGAACCCGCGACCTACGGTTTAGGAAACCGTTGCTCTGTCCAGCTGAGCTACCGGAGCGAAAAGGTGAACTATGAACGATGAAGTATGACAGATGAAAGCCGATTTTTATTTTTCCAAACATTGGACCTGAGGAGCTTTCGACTTCCCTAAAGAAGCGAAACGGCAAATTCCCGCAAAAATTTCCCAATGATTGGAAACCCAAAGACTAAAGGCTATGGCCTACCGGTCGCGCCATCTTGCCCGGCGCGCCGCCTTGGCAGAGTCGGANNGCGGAACCGGTGGCAAGCCGCGCGGTCTCGGAATGATATTTGTGCGTTTTGTCGACGGGAACGGTTTTGCGAATCATTTTTTCGATATCTCGCAGGAAGTCGCGTTCGCGGGCGGAACAGAACGCTACGGCGTCGCCGTCGGTTCCGGCGCGGGCGGTGCGGCCGATGCGATGAACGTAGGTTTCCG
>DINM01000035.1:5042-5246 GCA_002423675.1 Verrucomicrobia bacterium UBA5540 | reverse complement strand
ATGCGGTCGGCTTCGTCGAGGATGAACAGCTCGATTTGGTCGAGATGAATATGGCCTTGCTGCATTAAATCGATTAGACGGCCCGGCGTGGCGACGACGACATCGAGTCCGCGGCGCATGGCTTGGATCTGCGGGTTCTGACCGACGCCGCCGAAAATGACCGTGTGCGTTACCTTCAGATAGCGGCCGTAGGTTTTAATGCTG
>DINM01000035.1:0-4863 GCA_002423675.1 Verrucomicrobia bacterium UBA5540 | reverse complement strand
GCGCGACCGATTTTTAAAATTCTTTCCAAAGTTTGGACGTTTTGTGCTCAAGCAAAAGACCCCGCTGACTCAGGGTGCCGCCTTTTTGTCTTTAGAATCGGGAACCGGTGTTGCCGCGGGGGGCAGAACCGATGTTTCTTTGATGTTCAGTGCGCGTTGCATCGCGGACATATCTTTTTTGAGTTCTTCACGAAGTAAGTCGTAATAGCGGTCGGTCGTTAGAAACAGACGGGCGATTTTTCCGCCAATCAAATCAATTTTTTGATCGTCGCGATCCGGTAACAACAACTGACGCCCGGTGCTGAAGTTGGCCAGCGTCATGGTTTCACCGGTACCGTTCAGATTGATTGTATCGCGCAGGACAACGGCTTGTTTAACACGCTGCAAATCCCGTTTGTTATGCAGGAGAATCGTTCCTCGTTCGCGGCCCTGTGCATCTGGCTGGTTCAAATCCCAAAGCAGATGATCGAAGTCGTTCGAGTTGGCGCAATCAACGATACGGATTTCCGGCACCTGCTCGAACATGATTTCTCCGGCATCAGAATTTTTTTTGCGATTGGTGTAGATCAGCGCGACAGCATGCCCATTCAGAGCTTCCCATATATCGTCGGGACAGGGNNCATCCGAATGACTCTCTGCCCAGACCCGTTCTGCTTCGTTCTTGAGAAATTTTGTAAGGAATACCACATCAAATCCAGTGGACTGTGCAGGAGTCTTCTTAAAGAAAATCAGTCGATCTGCATTCACCTTCTTATCGAGCCCGATGCGACGAATAACAGAATATATTTCCCGGTAGACCAACATCTGTTCGCCGGGAGTTCTACCGTTTACAAACTGGTTATAGGGATATTCTGTTGCTTTTGNNGCTCTTCGTTGTTGGAAAGAAAGTCTAGATCGTAGACATCTTCTTCGCGGATACGGTAGGCATCACGGAAGAGCCGATTACCTATGGAATCAAACATGTCGTCGTCTTTTGGCAGATTTCGACCAACAATCTGCCGATTGGCCTGCACACCGATCGGTTCGGGCAGAACAAAGGGGGTAATTACAATAATGACCTCGCGCTTCACTTGAGAAACGGAATCCGATCCGAAAAAACGCCCCAGAAACGGAATGGAACCGAGCAGTGGAACCCGGTCACGGGTACTGGCATCGTCTTTGGCAATCAGTCCGCCGATGATAAAGGGGGTGTTATTGGCTATCCGGGTATAAGTTTTGACTTCACGAACAGAAACAGTCGGACTGCGGGCAATTTCGTTGTCGTCTCCATCGGTCACGATTACATCTTCCCCGGGAACCACAGCAGAAACAACGGCATTGACCTGAAGACTGACCTCCTCGCCGTTTTCACTGATGCGGGGACGGATGGCAAGTTGAATACCAACCTCCTTATCCTTAAAATTAACCGCACTCACTGCCGAATTAGCAAAATACTGAGACTGCGGAATCGGGACCTGATCAGAAACATTGATATAGGCCATACGACTATTCAGCGTCAGCACACTCGGACGGGAAATCACCTTGGCCTTCCCTTCGCGGAGAAGCGCCCTAAGTTCGACATTAAAATGGTTAAAAACACCGTTAAGACCTAAAGCTACCTGGTCGTTAATGCTATTGGCATTTGCCGATACGTTACCCAGCAACGGAGCCCCGCTTAGCCCAGACAGATGTCCACCATTAATATCGATGGGATTCATCAACGTCCATTCCACACCAAGCCGGTTGAGATCAGTCTCTGAAATTTCCATTACCATGGCTTCGAGCATGATCTGGCGGGCGGGTAGATCGATCTCATTCCGAATTACATCCAGAATACGGCTAAGCTGTTCCGGCTTGGCCGAATCGTAAAAGACAATGAGATCCCCGATGGGATCCGAATCGGTGGGTTTAAATCCGGCACCTATTTTCGGCAAAATATCGCTTGCGAGCGTGGACGGCAAAGCAACGACGGATGGCAAGGATTTTTCATTGACAGGCTTGCCGACCTGTCCGACAGCAAAGCCGTAAAGCTGGAGAATCTGAATACAACGTTCAGGAGCAACGTAGCTGAGACGCACGCGGTGGGAGATCATGCCGGCAGCGCGCACATTGATGGGAAACAACGAGCAAGCTGTAAGCAATCCGGCAAGCAGTAGCGCAGGCAACGCCTTCCGTGAAGCACCGCTGCTGTGCGACGCACCGGTCTTTTTGTGCAACTCTTTAAAGGACGAGACGTGACCGCATTCGAGAACCAGTTCGTAGTCGGCGTGTTCGAGCAGTTTCGGGTTATGCGTAATCATAAGCGTTGTCCGTCCTTTCATAAGATCGAGAATCGTGGGGATTACGTAGGATTCAAGCGAAGGATCAAGCGATGCAGTGGCTTCGTCAAGGATAAGGATTTCCGGATTTTTAATCACCGCACGCGTCAGAGTGATCATCTGTTTCTGCCCGCGCGACAGCGTAATTCCGTTTTCACCAACAATGCTGTTATAGCCCTGCGGCAGCTGACTGATGAAATGGTCGGCGCCGGTTTGCTTACAAACTTCGATAATCTGATTCGGCGGCGCATCGGGCCGGGCATAGCGCAGGTTTTCCATGACAGTGGTGTTGAAAAGAAAGCACTCCTGAAAGACTACGCCGATAGAGCCCCTCAATTGCGCCAGTGGAATGTCGCGGATGTCACACCCATCAATCATAATACGCCCGCGACCGGGACAAATCAGAAGAGGCAGCAGACTGACCATCGTCGTTTTTCCCGCCCCCGACGGTCCGGTAATGGCACACACCTGACCGGCGGTGATAGAAAATGAGATGTTTTTAAGTATGTCCATATCGCCCGGAGAGTCCACAACAACCGCCCCCTCTTCACCGGGGGAAGATTCAAACGAAAATGAGACATCTTGAAATTCAATATTTCCCTGAAACGGTTGTTTCAACTGAACGGCTTTACGCGACGAGCCAGACGATTTATTACCCAAAAGCTCAAATGCACGATCAATGCTGACATGCACCCCGGCCAGCTTTCCGCCGCTGCTCATCAGATCAATTACCGTTGGATAAAGCAGGCGAATATACCAGAAAAAGGCGATAAAGTCGCCAGCCCGCATGGCAACGGCTGCGGGCCGACCGATCACCTGATAGGCTCCGAAACCAATCAGCGCAAGCATACCGGCCCCGACCAGAATATCGGCGCAAACCTTCTGCAAAACAACATAGCGCAGGCTCTCAAGCTGGCTTCTGCGCGAAGAGGCAATTGCCTCCTGAAAAGCGCGGCTCTCACGTTCCTCTCCCTGAAACCCTTTCACCACCTCGACGCCGACCAGCGCCTCGACAATATTTCCGGCGGCAAAATCGATGTGCTCACGAAAACGCCGGCTGGACTGTTTGATTCGCCCGCCGAAATAGCGATACGCAAGCACATGAAGCGGAAGCCCACCCGTGGAAGCCAGCGCCAGCTGCCAATTGAGCACATAAATCATGATGAACAGGCCGACAAACAACAACGCCGCCTGAATAAATTTGGGCAGAACATCTTGAATGAACTGCTGAATCTGAAGGCTGTCATTCATCACCCTACTCGACAGTTTACCGGGGCTTTGCGTGCGGGTGTAGGTTAGACTTTTTTGCTGAAGCCGCTCAAACAGCTGCGTTCTCAGATTAAAACAAACCTCTTCACCCACCCGCAGTGCACTGTACTTACTGGTATAGAAAAGAACGTTGCGTACCAGAAACAGCACCGCCAGTCCGCCCAGAATCATCCACAACAACGGCCAGTTCCGTTCGGGAAATACTCGGCTGAATACGCTNNTAGAAAACGCTGGTTCGCGTGGAAGGATTTTTCGGGCGGATACTTTTTCTCCGCACCGGATGTCGTCGTCATGCCTCCTCCTGCACGACGGAATGACATGTTACGGAAAAATCTATTTCAACTCCTAAACTCATAAAGTTTATAATTATACATATTTTCGTAATCGCCTCAATATTTAAACTCAAGGCTTCTGGCGTTTACACCGCACCAGCGAAAACCTTAAGACTAATAGCTCCACTGCCCCTGCGTATCGATATGACATCAGGAAAGCGCAGAAGCGGCACCCTGCCGCTCTAAACTGGTACCCTACCCGACGGGATTCGGGCCCACGACTGGAACAGAGTTTTCGCCCGCTACCGCGGGCCGGTGTATTGTAACTTCATAGGCCTCCCCGTCGATGAAATCTTTAACCGATTGCCAATTGGCAATTCATGTCGGCGGACATCCCGCAAAATGCCGTTGATTCTGCGCATCTCTGCAGTCAACAAGTACGACACACAGCACTCACAAGACTAAACCTCCATCGTCAACCTCATTCCGGGGCAAAAGGTCATTACCCAGCAATGGTATGTGACACNNCTGCAGGAGTCGCCTGGTCGTCCTAATCGAGTCGGTTAATAAGATCGGACGAGAAATTCCTTTTACCTTAATCAAGGAAATCCAAGATTTCATTCCTCGCCTCATGATAATCCCTCGGATCAATAGTATATTGTTTTTCCAGATATTTATGATCAGCCATCGAGTACCATTTGGTTCCAGCGGGCTTGTCTTTTACCTGCTTAACGACCCCATTGACCATTTTTCTAAGTAAGCCCCGAGTAAATGTCTGTTTTTTTGACTCTGCCATCCTGAGCAATGCATAATCAATAGTTCCTTCTTTGTAGGCAACCAATCGCATCGATGGAACTAATCCGTCCGGGGTGCGATACAGGAACCAGTTATCTCCAGGCTCATATCCCATGTAAACTTTTTCACCATATTTCTGTCTCCCCTTGGGCCCCAGCGAACTTTCATATTCATTCTGACCTTGATATGTATTAGCTGCCCAATAAAGGAATCCGGTCGCTTTCGTGTCA
>DINM01000074.1 GCA_002423675.1 Verrucomicrobia bacterium UBA5540 | reverse complement strand
CCGCAGATCCGCACCATCGCACCCGGCCGCTGCTACCGCCGCGACACACCGGACGCCACGCACAGCGCCAACTTCCATCAGGTCGAAGGCCTCTTCGTTGCCGAAAAAGTTTCCATGGCCGACCTCAAAGGTACGCTGGCTTACTTCGCCAAACAGTTTCTCGGCGACGAAGTAAAAATCCGTTTCCGCCCGCACTTTTTCCCATTTACCGAACCGAGCTTTGAAGTCGATTTCTTCTTTGAAGTCGGCGGCAAAGCCCGCTGGATTGAAATTCTCGGGGCGGGCATGGTTGATCCGAACGTTTTCCGTCAAGTCGGCTACGATCCGGATAAAGTCACCGGCTTTGCCTTCGGCATGGGCATTGAGCGGCTTGCCATGATCATGTACGGCATCAAAGACATTCGGAACCTCTACGAAAACGACGTCCGCTTCCTCGCGCAGTTCTGAGTCTTCCAAGCCTTGGAAACCGGCGCGGTCATCGCCCGCACCCACAGAAATTTCTGTAGCCGCGCGCGGTGAGCGCGGCTATCGACTGCGGTGTTTGCGGCGGCAGTCGGCGACAAACCACCGTTCAACCTTTTCGCGCGCCCATGGCGTCTTGCGCAGAAACGTCAGACTCGACTTGATCGACGGATCGAGCTGAAAGCAGCGGATTCGAATGCGCTCGCCCATCTCCTCCCAGCCGTGATCCTCGACAAGCTGGATGAGAATCTTCTCCAGCGTCATCCCGTGCAGCGGATCGTGTGGGTGTTCAGATGGCGAGGGCATGCCAGATCCTTTAAAGAAGAAGAGGGGGTAAGTTGATTTTGTTATCTTTTGCGAGCTGTTCTAGTCGAGATTGTAGTGCGTCATAATCTCGTTTACTTGTCATCGAGGCCCAATCGGCTTTGAGTTCTTTGTATTGCATATCGGTGATAGATGGCGCAAGAACGGTTAATTGTTGTTGAAAAGACGTGTTGAGCTGGAGATCAACAAAAGAGAATGTCAGGCAGATCAGACATGATGTGATTAGAGAAATGGAAAACAAGATTGTAAGCCCTCTTTTGACTACGCTTGGTATTTTGCTGGCCACATGGATAACCTCTTTAGGCGATAATATCGTTAGCATTCCTATGGCACCGCCAACGAAGATAGCCAAAATCATCCCGAAGATTTGGACATCAACATGATTACGATGGCCTAAGGATGCTGCTTTATATAGGGCATCAACAAACCCTGTGTAGAATGCTGCACTAAAGCTTGAGACAAGAATCCAAATGAAGCGCAGGATAGGTTGTATGAAAGCGATGAAAAGAACGGATGCAATTACGCTAGCAACGATATTTTTCCGCAGTTGGGTGTCCTTTAGCATGTGATTCTCCGTTTGTGTAATGAAGATTATTTAGTTTAATCAAGTAGGGGAACTCTTCTCTGGACAAGACGAGGGATGGCTCGGGGTTACTTCATTTTGCCTGAAGGCGGTATTCGACGGTGATGCTGGCGTTAAAGACCATTTCGTCAAACTGAACCGGCGGGGCGGCACTCACATCGGCAACTTCTGCCACGGAGAAGCTGGCCATTTTCTGCATTCGGGCGCGTGGCTGGAACAGCTGGACAGTTCCGTTTTGGAATCGAACGGGAGTTAAGGTGACGTTGAGGCCGGTTTCGTATATTGCTTTTTTGGTCGTGGCATCCTGACAGGCCTCAGCGAGAAGCTGCTGTTCAACCTCTTTTTTGGTGGAGAGTTTGAACTCGGTGTTCGCATACGTGATTTCGTTATGAGCATCGACCAGCGCGGCGACAGCGCGGAATTCCGCTTCGTTAACGACGGTGGCTTTCATGGTGTTCTGCACCTTGTAACTGCGGACTTTATCGCTGAAGAATCCGCTTTCCGGAGTGGAGGAAAACTGAGCGGCCTGAATCCGGTTGGTCGTCAGTCCGGCGGTCAGCAGTTTGGNNGGTTGTGATTTCTTCGCGCAGAAGCCGGTTGGCGGCGAGCGCGGCGTCCATCGATTTGTTTTCGGTGGTGACTTTCAGCTGGATGACCGCGCGGTCGGCGGGCAGTTTCTTTTCCGCTTTGCCTTCGATCATGACGGTTTCTGGAATGGTGGAAAGATAAGCGGACAGTTCCTGCGGGTTCCCGTTGAGTTCAACTTCAGCGAACAGCGGGCAGCTTGAAATTATCAGCAGAGAAAAAACAGTTTGAAAACGCATGACGGCCTCCTTGTTGCGGGAAAGCATAGGCCAAATTCCAACCATTGGAAGAAATTCTTCCAATGGTTGGAAAGAATCTTAACCCCGGGTTGCAACCCATCGTGCAAACGCACCGCTGGGCAGGGGCATGACGCCGGGTTTGCCGGTGAGAGTCATTTCGCCGCAGTCGGTGGTGCCGCCTAAATCTTTGAGCCATTGCGTGAGCAGGTTCTGGAGGATCATGGGCGAGTATTCGGGCGTGTGACAGCTGAGCAGCAGAAAGGCCGGATTGTCGGAGAGCAGGTCGCGGCAGAGGCTGAGCAGTTCGGGCAGGGCGTCCTGAATTTTGAAGACCTCGCCTTTTTTACCGCGACCGAAGGAGGGCGGGTCGAGGATGATGCCGTCGTAGCGCCGTTCACGTTTGATTTCGCGGCGCAGAAAGCCGATGGCATCGTCGACGATCCAGCGGAT
>DINM01000013.1 GCA_002423675.1 Verrucomicrobia bacterium UBA5540 | reverse complement strand
CAGAGTTCAGAGTTCAGGGTTCGGGCGTCAGGGTGCATGGTGCATGGTGCATGGCGTTCTTCTCTGTGCGCTTTGCGCTATGCCCTTTGCCGGTTATGCGGCGGAGTCGCAGGCCGGCGTAGACGGCGTTCGCGCCGCGCTCGAAAAGTGGGTGGAGACCCGCAAGGTGATTTCCGCCGAGCAGCGCGACTGGGCGCTCGGGAAAGAAATGCTCAATGAGCGCATTGAGGTGGTGCAAAGCGAGATCGATTCGCTGCTCGGAAAAATCAAGGACGCTCAGGACAGCATCAGCGCGGCCGATAAAAAACGGGTCGAACTGGTCGATGAAAATGAAAAATTGAAGGCTGTTTCCACTGCACTGGGCGAAACCGTGGTTTCGCTGGAAGAGGGAACCCGGGATCTTCTCAAGCGTCTTCCCGATCCGCTGCGCGAGCGCGTGAAGCCGCTGAGCCAGCGTCTGCCGGAAAATTCCGCCGATGCCAAACAGTCGCTCTCCGAGCGCTTCCAGAACATTGTCGGGATCCTGAACGAAATCGATAAATTCAACCGCGAGATCACCATGACCAGCGAAGTGCGCACACTGCCGGACGGAACCTCCGCCGAAGTGACGGCGGTCTATGCCGGAATCGGGCAGTCCTGGTATTCCAGTGCCGACGGAAAGGCTGCCGGAACCGGAACGTCCTCCCCGGACGGCTGGATCTGGACATCTGATAACCGCATCGCGCCGCAGGTCGCCGCCGTGATTTCGATTCTGAAAAACGAACAGATTGCCTCCTTCGTGGAGCTGCCGGTGGAGATCAAATAGTGACAGGTGGCGGAGTGACAATGGGAGTGAACCGCAAAAGATCACAAGGAGCGCATAAGCCGAAGAGTTTTTACAAAATCATGGACAGCAAAATCATTTTTAAACGGCAGTCGAATTGTACGGGGATGGAGAGAGTTTAACCGCTAATTCACGCTAATCGACGCTAATTATGAAAACTAGAGAGCAGAAACAAAAAAGAATCGTTCTGTCAGAAGTTCAAAAACGGGTTTTAGAACTTCGGCAAAATATTTCTTTCTGTTCCGTTGTGCGGAACCTCTGGTTTCAACAGGGCTTCTGCTCTCTTTTTTTGTGGCTACTAAAGTATTCGCGGTCATTGGCGTTCATTGCCACTTCCTTCGGTCGTTGCCGTTGCTTTGCACCGGCCTCTGCCTTTGGCGGTCGCGGTTGAGGAATTTTTTAGGGACGGTTTAGGAAAAAAGGGAAATGAGTATGAAAAAATTTACAGTGACAAGTGGCAAGTGGCGAGTGCATGGCGCGATTCTTTTTGCTCTATGCTCCATGCCCTTTGCTGCATTTTCTGTGGAACAGGAGCAGGCCGAACCGCAGCCCGCGCCGCTGGTGACAACGGTACCGGTCAAGTACACCGTCGAAGCCGGCGATACGCTGATGGGGCTGGCCCGCAAGGCNNTGATGAAAATAAAGACTTAATTCTCGCGTCAGGCGGACTGAAAGAGGGACTGGTTGTAACTCTTCCGCTCCTTTCTTCCGATGTCGCACCGCAGCAGTTGAGCTTCGAAAAACCGATGCCGCCGGAAGGCACCTTTGAGCACGCCGATGCCTCCGTGCAGCAGCAGCTCGAATCCAGTCTTGCTGAGCTGTCCGCGCTGCGCGAAAAGCTGGTGATGGAAAAAATTCCACTTAGCCGCAAGCTGAGCGATCTGGAGGATGAGCTTTCCAATGTTCGGGAAGAGTACCAGCAGACCACCCGGCTGCTTGACAGCCGCACGCTGGATTTGAGCAACCTCAATTCCGAAATTAAATCGCGCACCGAAGAGAAGACCTATCTTTCCAACCTGCTGAGCGAGTATATCCGCAACTTCGAGTCGCGCCTGCATATCGCCGAGCTTCAGCGTTATAAAGAGCCCCTCGAAACCGCCAAACTGGCGCCCGAAAACAGCAACCTGTCCGCTCTCGATGTGTTTCACGCACAGACCGGACTGATTACCGCCTCGCTCGACCGCCTTCACGACGCGCTGGGCGGAACCCGTTTTGACGGGACGGCGGTGGATGCCGGCGGTCTGGTCAAACAAGGCGAATTTATTTTGATTGGTCCGGCGGCACTGTTCCGTTCGGAAGACGGCAAGAGCATCGGAACGGCCGAACAGCGGCTGGGTTCACTGGAGCCGGCGGTAATTGCCTTCGAAAACGCATCCGACACCAAAGCGGCCACCCGGCTGGTTGAACAGTCCGCCGGAGACATCCCGTTCGATCCAACGCTTGGAAACGCGCATATGATGGAATCCACTAAGGAATCGCTCTGGGAGCACATCCGCAAAGGCGGTCTGACCATGATTCCGATTCTCGGCCTAGCTGCGGCGGCCCTGTTGGTCGCTCTCTATAAATTTGCTCAGCTTTCCCGGCTTAAATCACCGACCGAGGCACAGTCGGCTCTTGTCCTGAACGCCGTGGCNNCATCAAAGAGCCGCGCGAGCTGGTGGAAGAGGTGATGTTTGAAAAAGTCCTTTCCGCCAAACTGAAGCTCGAAAGCCTGCTTCCGTTTATTGCAATCAGCGCCTCCTCCGCGCCGCTGCTGGGTCTGCTGGGTACCGTGACCGGGATTATCAACACCTTTAAACTCATCACCGTCTTTGGCTCCGGCGATGTCAAGTCGCTCTCCGGCGGGATTTCCGAGGCGCTGATTACCACCGAATACGGGTTGATTGTCGCCATTCCGTCGCTTCTGCTGCACGCATTCCTTTCACGGCAGGCGCGCGGCATGATTGATAAAATGGAAAAGTGCGCCGTTTCGTTCATCAACCAGCTCACCAAAACTCCATACCGTCGCTCTGAGGATGCAGAATAATCATGGAGCTGTTTCGTCAGACTGTTGAAATCTGGCTTTCCGGAGGCTGGGCTATGATCGCGTTGACCATCAATGCGCTGGCACTCTTCGGGCTGGGATTTCACATTCATCTTCTTCTGAATGAAAAGGGGTTCCGTTTTATTCAGGAGAAAACCTGGCGCCGCTGGATCAGCCATCCCGAAGAACGCAAGGGGCCGATCGGCAACCTGCTTGATTTTGTAACCGGCGGAAACTCGCTCAAGCAGACGTCTGTATTTTTTGAAGAGTTGAGTGCAACGGAGATTAAGCCGTTCGAACGCGACCTGCGTCTGATGAAAATCTGCGTCGGTTCCGCTCCGCTGCTCGGACTGCTCGGTACCGTCACCGGAATGCTCGCCACCTTTGCCGCGCTCGCTTCCGGGTCCGGCGGCGACAAAACCATGGGAATGATTGCCGACGGCATTTCTGAAGCGCTGATTACGACGGAAACCGGACTGATCATCGCGTTGCCGGGGCTTTTCTTCCAGTATCAGCTGGCTCGCGAGCATGAACGCTATAAAGCGTTTCTGGCGCACCTCGAAACCGTCTGCACGCAAATGCTCTACAAGAAGCTCCGCAGCGAAAAGGAGGCCATATGAAGATCCGCCTTTCTTTTTATCTTTATATGACAGGTTTATCTGTGAGTGCGGCGTATGACATGAGCCGCTATGAAGTGATTATGGAGCGTTCACCGTTCGGTAAAGAACCGCCGGTTGAGGAATCGTCAGCACCGGCCAAACCCGCCGGTGAGTTTGCCAAACAGTACCGTCTCTGCATGCTTTATCAGGATGCGGCAGGACAGCTGAAAGCCGGACTGGTCAGCAAAACGAATAACAAGAACACCTTTCTGCAGCTTGGCGAAAACGAAAACGGATTGAGCCTGATTGAAGTTCGTCTCGAAGAGGGCGTTGCGATTCTTCAGCAGGGCGGAGAGACTGCTCTTTTGATGCTGGAAGGGCTCGGCACGCCGCCCGCTGCGCCGGCGGCATCTGCACCCTCCGCGATTGCATCAGCTCCGACCGGACCCCGGGCTCAGCTCATCCGTCGCAACGGCACGGACGAGGCTCCTGCGCATATTCTGGCCGCGCTCACCGATCCGTTGCCGAAGCGCCCGCGCCTTACAGTGAATGAAAGCCGTTCTTTCGCTTCGGCCGGCGGTTCAACGCGCGCTCCGGAAGAGGATCGCCCGAACCGTTCGGGGTCATCCCGGTCGGCAGTGCCCGGCAAACAGCCGATTACTGTCGCGCAGGCCGGTCGCACGGCTAAGCCTGGCAACTATTTAATTCAGCGGGTTCCGGCGCGCTTCAATCCGTTTTAACCAAGAGGTAACCTATGGGACGTTTTCGCAGTTTAGGAAATAATGAAGGAGAGGCTCCGGCCGTTGATATGGGGCCGCTGATGGACTGCGTGTTCATTCTGCTCATCTTTTTCATTGTCACCACCACCTTTGTCGACGAAACCGGCGTGG
>DINM01000165.1 GCA_002423675.1 Verrucomicrobia bacterium UBA5540 | reverse complement strand
ATGTATCTGAACAGCCAGTTGTTCACCGCACTCCAGACCGAAAAAAACATGATGTTTTTTCTGCTGATCTTCATCACGATCGTCGCAGCGTTCGGCATCACCAACACGCTGATTACCCTCACGGTGCAGAAAACGCACGAAATCGGACTGTTAAAAGCGATTGGATTTTCCAATCGCCGTATCGTTGCCATCTTCCTTTGGATCGGCATGGTGCAGGGGATCATTGGTACGGGTCTGGGCCTCGGTCTTGGACTGCTTGCGCTGAAATACCGAAACGAGCTGCTGAACTTTATCTCGTCGCAGTTCCGCGTCGACCTGCTTCCCAAAGAGCTCTACCAGCTCAGTCAGATTCCGTCGCATACCACGACGCAGGATGTTGTTACGGTTTGTGTTACGGTGTTGGTCATCTGTACATTGGCAGGACTCATCCCGGCATGGCGTGCCGCCCGTCTCGAACCTGTGGAGGCTTTACGCAATGAGTGAAACAATTCTACGAGCCGAAGGGCTGCACAAAACCTACCACATCGGCAAACGGTCGGTGGAAGTTCTGCACGGGGTATCGCTGACGATCCAGCGCGGGGAGACGATTTCCATTATGGGTGCGAGCGGCGCGGGCAAGAGCACGCTGATGCATATTCTCGGCGGGCTGGATCGCCCGGATGCGGGGGATATCTTTTTTGAGGAAACCAGTCTGGTTAAAATGAATCCGGTCCGGCGCGCAGCCTTTCGCGCGCAGCGATGCGGCTTTATTTTCCAAAGCTACCATCTGCTGCCGGAGCTGGATGTGCGGCAGAATGTGATTCTGCCCTCAATGGCGGCGCGCAGCGGACGCAACATAAAGGCGCGGGCAGAAGACCTGCTCGAAAAGGTTGGGCTGACTGGACGGATGGATCACCGTCCTATGGAGCTTTCCGGTGGCGAGCAGCAGCGTGTGGCGATTGCGCGGGCACTGATGAACGACCCCGATCTGATTCTGGCCGACGAGCCCACCGGGAATCTGGATTCGCATACGGGTGAAAATATATTGAATAACCTCTTTGATTTAGCGCATTCTGCCGAACGTACTTTGATCATTGTGACTCACAATGAAGATGTCGCAAAGCGCTGTCAGCGCGAATTGATTTTGAAAGACGGAAAACTGGAAGAATAGGAAGAGACGATGAAAATTTATTTAAACGGCAAGCTGGTTGATGAAAAAGATGCGGTTGTCTCGGTTTTTGACCACGGCTTGCTGTATGGCGATGGCGTTTTTGAAGGCACCCGCGTTTATGGCGGGAATATTGCCTTTCTAGGCGAACATATCGATCGTCTTCTCGACTCCGCCAAAGTGATTGATCTGAATGTAGGAATGACCAAAGAGGAGCTGGTCGCTGCGACCATCGAGACCTGCAAGGCTAACGATATGCAAAACGGCTATCTGCGGCATGTCGTCACACGCGGCGTCGGCACACTGGGTCTGAATCCCTACTTGTGCACCCATGCACAAGTCATCATCATCGCGGCGGACATCAAGCTGTATCCGCAGGAGATGTACGATAACGGGATGAAGATCATCACCGCCGGCACCATCCGCAACATGGCGGAGGCGGTCAATCCGCGCGTTAAGAGCCTGAACTATCTCAACAACATCATGGCCAAAATTGAAGCCGTCAACGCCGGCGTCATGGAATGCCTTCTTCTCAATGCGCAGGGATTTGTTGCGGAAGCCTCTGGCGACAACGTCTTCGCCGTCAAAGGCAACAAGCTGATGACGCCGCCCACCTGGTGCGGCGCACTGGAAGGCGTGACTCGCGATAAAGTCATGAAGCTGGCCCGCGAAATGGGAATGGATGTTCAGGAAACGGTTATGACCCGTTACGAACTCTGGACGGCCGACGAAGTATTCCTGACCGGCACGGCGGCGGAAGTCATTCCGGTTGTTGAGCTGGACAAGCGCTCCATCGGCAGCGGCAAGCCCGGTCCGGTCACCAAAAAACTGGTTCAGACCTACCGGAAACTCGCTGGAACGACCGGTACGCTTGTTCAATAGGAAGTTCTCATGAAGTGCGATTTATGCGACAAAGAAGCCGTCGTTCATCTGACGCAGGTGGTCAACGGCGAAATGAAAGAAGTTCATCTCTGTGAGGAACACGCCGTTGAGCAGGGGATCGACATCAACAGTCCGATTTCCATCACCGACATTCTTATGGGTTTGAGCGGGCCGCAGAAAGATATTGCCAACGAGCTGAGTCTGGTCTGTCCGCGCTGCGGCATGGCCCGTGATGAATTTCGGAAAACCGGCCGTCTCGGTTGCCCGGACTGCTATAAAACATTCATGGCCGAACTCACCATGGCGATCAAAGCCATGCATCAGAGTGGACAGCATATCGGAAAAATTCCGGCACGCGAAGGGGTGCAGACTCGCATGAAATCAAAAGTCGCCCGCCTGCAGAAAGATCGCGAAGCCGCCATTGCCCGCGAGGATTTCGAAAAAGCCGCCCGGTTGCGCGACCAGATCAAACAATGCCGCAAAGAAGCTTTGCAGAATGAAGGAGGAACGCCATGACACTCGACGGACTTCTGAAGAAGCACGGCGGCTGGCTCGAATCCGGCCCGGAAGAAGGCGCAGTCATCAGCAGCCGCATCCGCTTGGCGCGCAATCTGCGTGATACCACATTTCCCGGTTGGGCTTCCAAAGAGGTGCGCAATCACATCTGGAATGACGTTCTATTGGCATTTGACGGCGTACCCGACAGTCAAACATTTTTACGCTGGCGGATGGATGAACTCAGTGCTCTTGACCGCGATTTGCTTTTTGAACGCCATCTCATCAGCCGTGAGCTCGCCGAACGTCAGGCTGGCAGCGGTGTCTTGGTCAACGAAGACGAATGCCGGGCCGTTATGGTTAACGAAGAGGATCATATCCGTCTTCAGTCGTTGCAACCGGGACTGAATCTTCAGAAAGCGTGGGACGTCGCGGATGAGCTGGATAACGCTTTGGAGCAGAACCTTTCTTATGCCTTTTCCAGTAAGCTCGGCTACCTCACCGCTTGTCCTTCGAATGTTGGAACCGGTTTGCGCGCCAGCGTCATGCTACACCTGCCGGGACTCTGCCTGACAGAAGAAATCAAGCCGGTCATCAACGCCGTCTCCAAAATCGGCCTCGCGGTCCGCGGGCTGTGGGGGGAGGGATCGGAAGCCTCCGGCCACATGTTCCAGATTTCAAATCAGATCACGCTTGGCAAGACGGAAACGGAAATCATCGCCAACCTCGAACAAATTGTACTCGAGGTTATGGAACACGAAAAAAACGCCCGGCTTCGGCTGATGAGCAAGCAGGAAATCCGTGTGCATGACCACGTTGGCCGTGCGTACGGCATTCTCGCCAATGCCGCACTGATGGCCACCGGCGAGGCGCTTGATCTGCTCTCTGCTCTGCGCATGGGTATTGATCTTGGGCTCATGCCGAATATGGCGCGTCGCGAAATCGACCAGCTCTTCATTCGCATTCATCCGGCACATTTGCAGAAAGAAGCCGGGGTTGTACTCACACCGGAAGAACGCGACATCAAACGTGCGTTGCTCATTCGTAAATTTTTGGAGAAAAAATGAGCGCAGATTCTGCCAGAGAAGTTGATCATAATTCACTGATCGAGGAACTGGAGCAGTTTCGTAAAGAGAAAGAGCGGATACGCATGCTGGTCGGCCAGATTGGCGGTAAACATTCCCAGCGACGCGACAACTACATTAACACCGGCTTTATTGTGGCCATCGTGGTTTTGTTCTGCCTGGATATGTTACGGCATCTTTTTCATGTCAACGTTCCGCTTCCGCAGATGTTTTCGGTCGAACTGGCCGTCTTACTCGTCTCCATCAAAATTATCTGGATGATTCATAAAGGCACCAAAGTAGAACACTTCCAATTCTGGGTGCTCAACTCTATTGAATTTCGCCTGAACGATATTGCCAAACATATTCGTGAAATAGAAAAAAAGCTTTCTGATGAAAAAAACACGCATTGATAAACTGTTCGCCGCCCTCAAAAAACAGGGTAAAAAAGGGTTTATTGCCTATATCGGCGCGGGCGATCCATCGCTCGAAGATACTGTCGATATCGTTTTGCGCCTCGAAAAGGCAGGCGTCGATTTCGTCGACCTCGCCCTGCCGTTTTCCGATCCGCTCGCCGACGGGCGTGTCAATCAGGACTCCGCCACCCGCGCGCTCGCCGCCGGAGCCACCTTCGACGGTGTCATGGGAATGGTGCGCAAAATTCGTGAGCACTCAGAGATCCCCATGATTTTTTATGCCTACCTCAATACGCTTTGTGCTCGCGGTTTCGAAAAAGCCATGAACGACGCTGCGGCGGCGGGCATCGACGGATTTCTGATCCTCGACATGCCGCGCGAAGAATCCGGTCCGTATAAAAAATATATTTCCGTCGCAAATCTTAACTGCATCACGCTCATTACACCGACGACGCCGGATGGACGGATCAAGCAGATTGTCAAAGAAGCCAACGGCTTTGTCTATTGCGTCTCTCGCGAAGGCGTTACCGGCGTGCGCGACAGCATTGCCGAAGGCGCGCGCGGACTGGTTGCGCAGATTAAAGAAAAAACAAATCTGCCGGTTGCACTCGGTTTCGGAATCGGAACGCCTGCGCAGGCTGCTGAAGCCGCATCTTTCGCCGATGCGGTCGTCGTCGGCAGCGCCATTGTTAATAAATTCCACAACAACCCGCACANNGGCGTTGATTGCGCAGGCGGTGGAGCGGCTTGACGGATTGATTCCGCCGGAAAATGTTTTTGTGGTGACGAATGCCGACTTGGTTGAAGCGACGCAAAAGGCCGCGCCGATGCTGCCGCCGGAAAATATTGTGGGCGAACCGATCGGTCGCGATACCGCTGCCGCGGTGGCTTGCGGCGGTGCGCTGGTGGCGGCAAAAGATCCGGACGGGGTTTTCGCCGTGCTGACGGCTGACCAGGTGATGGGCGACCTGGATGTGTTTAAAGCGACGCTTCGCGGTGGAATGGATCTTGCCGAGAAGAATGAGATTCTGGTGACGATCGGAATTCAGCCGACGTTTCCGAGCACCGGTTTCGGTTACATTGAGTCGGGCGCGGATTTTGCGAAGGCCGAGAATGTTCAGTTTAAAAAGGCGGTGCGGTTTGTGGAAAAACCGGCGTTGCCGAAGGCCGAGGAGTATCTGGCGAGCGGAAAGTTTTTCTGGAATTCCGGTATGTTTATCTGGTCGGTTCCAACCCTTTTCAACGCGTTTGCGGCGCACTGTCCCGAAATGAAAAAACTGATGGACGATTTGACGGCGTACGCAAAGCGCGCCGAAATTTTC
>DINM01000059.1:323-5241 GCA_002423675.1 Verrucomicrobia bacterium UBA5540 | reverse complement strand
AAGTTTGTTCCAACAAAAAAGGGGGCCGAAGCCCCCTTTCGTTTGATGCACGGTCGAGGCGCTTAGATGAGCCCCTGAGCGAGCATGGCATCGGCCACTTTGGTGAATCCAGCGATGTTGGCGCCGGCCACATAGTTGCCCGCGCAGCCATATTCGGCGGCGGTTTCGAAGCAGTTTTTGTGGATGTTGACCATGATGGTGTTGAGCTTTTCGTCAACTTCTTCACGGCTCCAGCTCATACGCATCGAGTTCTGGCTCATTTCGAGACCGGATGTGGCCACGCCGCCCGCGTTGGCTGCTTTGCCCGGGCCGTACAGAATCTTCTTGGCCAAGAAGCGTTCGACGGCTTCGGGCGTGCTCGGCATATTGGCGCCTTCACTGATTAGGAAGCATCCGTTGTCGAGCAGGGTCTTGGCGTCGTTGCCGTCGATTTCGTTCTGGGTGGCGCTCGGGAAGGCACAGTCGCACTGCACACCCCACGGGCGTTTGCCTTCGAGATACTGAGCCCCGCTGAATTTCTTAGCGTATTCGCTGATGCGGCCGCGCTGTACGTTCTTGAGATCCATGACCCATGCCAGTTTTTCTTCGTTGATTCCGTCAGCATCGTAAATGGTGCCGGCGGAGTCGGACAGCGTAACGGCTTTACCGCCGAGCTGATTGATTTTTTCAACGGTGTACTGAGCGACGTTACCGGAACCCGAAACCGCACAGACTTTGCCTTCGAGGCTGGTGCGACGGGTTTTCAGCATTTCCTGCGCAAAATAAACCGAACCGTACCCGGTAGCTTCCGGACGAATCAGCGAGCCGCCCCACTTCAGTCCTTTACCAGTGAGTACGCCGGTGAACTCGTTGCGGATGCGGCGATACTGGCCGAACATGAAGCCGATTTCGCGTCCGCCCACGCCGATATCGCCGGCCGGCACGTCGGTGTCAGGACCGATATGGCGCTGCAGCTCGGTCATAAACGACTGACAGAAACGCATGACTTCACTGTCGGATTTACCTTTTGGATCGAAATCCGAGCCGCCTTTGCCGCCGCCCATCGGGAGCGTCGTCAGTGCGTTTTTGAAAATCTGCTCAAAGCCAAGGAACTTCAGGATGCTGGCGTTAACACTCGGGTGGAAGCGCAGTCCCCCTTTGTACGGACCGATCGCGCTGTTGAATTCAAAACGGAAGCCGCGGTTGACCTGAACCTGCCCTTTATCATCCTGCCACGGTACGCGGAAAATGATCTGCCGTTCGGGTTCGACAATGCGGTGCAGGATTTTTGCATCGCACAGATCTTTGCGGCGTTCCATTACCGGCGTCAGCGACTCGAGCACTTCGTGCACAGCCTGCAGAAATTCCGGCTCGCCTGCATTACGGCGCCCGACGATCTCTAATACTTCCTTGATCACGCTCATTTGGCTCTCCCTGTTCAGGTTTCCTGGTTAATTCTATACGGCATCATTGCGTCGTATAAATCATTTAAGAACGGCCCCATTTCAGTTAAAAAACCAATTCAGTCAATGGTTATTTTTTAATCGAAAGTTGCCTTTAAAATTTTATACGGCATTATTGCCGTATAAAATTTATAGGCCGCACCGGAAGGCCTGTAATTCTGTCAAAAGCAGCACTGCGAGATGTCAGATTATACGGCGGGTTTTAAAACGCATTTTTTCCGGAAAAATTTGAGAAAACTGATGAATATCCGAAACGACAAAGCCCGCGTAGCAGTTTTGCAAATACTCAGCGAACTCGATGGACCGGCCGGCGCGGCGCGAATTGCCGAACGGCTCCCCGGCATGGGCATCCAGCTTCAGCCGCGTACGATCCGTCTCTACCTGACCGAACTCGACCGTGATGGGCTGACCACATTAAGCAGCCGGCGCAAAGGCCGCGTTATCACCGAGCTCGGCCGCGCAGAATTGGAGCATTCTGATGTTGTGGCTAAAGTCGGCTTCGTGCGCGGACGGATTGATACGCTCGGTTACCGGATGACCTTTAGCAGCGAAACCGGCGAAGGCACGGTCATTTCCAATTTCGCTTTAGTGCCGTCGCGCGATCTGTCGCGGATTTTCTCGGAAATCAAACCGGTCTTTGCCCGCAACCTGAGTATGGGAAGCCGNNATGCCGCACTCGGCACGCTGTGCAGCGTCACTGTCAACGGGGTGCTGATGTCTAAAGGCATTCCGGTCACCTCGCGTTACGGCGGACTCATTGAGCTGCGGCAAGGCCATCCGGTGCGCTTTGTCGAACTGATGGAATATTCCGGCGTAACCATCGACCCGCTCGAAACCTTTATCCGCGCCGGTATGACGGACATGCGCGGCGCAGCCAACCAGGGCAGCGGCATCATCACGGCCAGCTTTCGGGAAATTCCGTCCGTAGCCCTCGACTATGCGCGCAAGGTTTTCGAGCGATTACAACGGGCGGGCATNNCATCCTGATGATCGGCCGCTCCGGCCAGCCGTTACTCGATATTCCGGTGGCCGAAGGCCGCACCGGATTTATTGTCGTCGGCGGACTCAACCCGCTGGCGGCCGTAGTAGAAGCGGGCATTTCCTGCGAGCTGAAATCGCTTTCCGGCCTCGAAAAATTCAGCCGCTTCAGCACATTTGATGAAACCTTCCGTCGCTATATGGATGCGTTACGGTAGCCCCGCTGATTCTTAAATAGATAAAAAAGGCCGATTTCGCCGGCTCCCCGGATTGTTGTTTCCAATCCTTGGAAATCAGACCTCTTTCTTTTTGTCTTCGTCGTCGGCAGGTTCGGCCTGCTTTTCAACTTTCTTTTCGGGTGCGCTTTCGGTCTGTCCGCGTTTGAATTCATTCAGACTCTTGCCGAGCGAGCGGGCGAGTTCAGGCAGTTTTTTGCTGCCGAACAGCAGCAGGATGACAAAGATAATCAGCAGAATTTCAGGGACACCGGACATGCCGGGAATGAGAGCGAGTGTATTCATTTTTCAGTTCCTTGTTTTTCTTCCTCTTCGGACGGTTCGGCCTGTTCAGATTTCTGCTCATCTGCCGGCGGCGGCAGCTTTTCTTTTTCGTCTTCCTGAGGCTTTTCNNGGCTTCTGCCGAGTGAGCGGGCCAGCTCGGGCAGTTTTTTTCCGCCGAACAACAGCAGGATGACAAAGAAAATCAGAAGGATTTCCGACGGACCCTCCATGCCGGGAATCAATGCCAGTACGTTCATTCTTCAGCTCCTTCTTTTGCTTTACGGCCCCGTTCAAAGGGGCGCAGGATCAAGATACACAATTCATACAATACGTAGAGCGGAACCGCCATTTCCAACTGTGTGATTACATCCGGCGGAGTCAGGGCCATGGCGACGACGAGGATGCCGACCATGACGTGTCGGCGGTATTTACTCAGCTGCGCGACCGTCACAACGCCCATGCGTCCCAGCATTAGCAAAATCAGCGGCAGTTCGAAGGCCAAGCCGAACCCGATCAGCAGTTGCATCACGAAGCCGAGATATGCATCGATCTTCCAGTTGGCGACGGTTCCCAGATAACCGTTGAAATAGAACATGATCTTCACGGCGACCGGCAGAGTAATCGTGTAACAGAGCGTTACGCCGATCGTAAAAAGGACCGCGCCGGCCAGTCCACCGAAGACCAGCACTTTCTTTTCAGTCGGTTTCAGTCCGGGGATCACGAAACGGGCGATGAAATAAATGATCAGCGGAAGGCTCAGCAGGATACCGGTCGCAAAAATCACCTTCACTAGCTGCAGGAACGCTTCAATCGGCGATGTGGTGATCAGCTCAAAGGTATAATGGTTTTGCGCCGCCGCCTTAAACAGCGGCGCCTGCATCCAGTTGAGAAGCGGTTTTGCCAACGGGACGCACACCGCCGTGGCGATAGCCACCGTGACTAGGCAACGGACCAGCATGCGGCGAAACTCTTCCAGATGCTCCAGAAAAGGCTGCTCTTTATCGCTTTCGGAAAAGCGCGGCATCCATTTGTTAAACAGATTCTTCATGCTTTTCAATCTCGTCGGCGGACGGATTTTCCGGTGGTAGATCGTGAATCTCTTCCTCCGGCACCTCTTCTGCATCGTAAACAGTTGTGTCCTTCGATTCTTCCGTCTGATTCCAGTGCAGGTCGCCGTACATCAGCTTATAACGGAAATCGGCTGCAGAACGTTGCAGCTTATTTAAAACGTTTTGGATACTCCGCAGAATGCGCGGAGCATCTTTGGCCCCGAACAGAAGAATCAGCACCAGCAGAATCACCAGCAGCTCGCCGCCGCCGGGGGAGATAAATGCTGTTGTCAGGGGAATCATACGTTAGATACCCAGAGCGCTGAGTGTATTCAGTGCATTGTTAATCAGCGCCGTTAAATCCGGATACCGCACCTCGAAGGACTTAGCGGCACTTCTCAGATCCTCAACGATGGGCAGATGTTCTCCAGTTTCAAGGGCCTGAACGGTTTTTTGTTGCAGGGACTGTAAATCCGGGTTGTCCGGGCCGATTCGACGGAGTTCTGTATGCAGTGCTTCCAGAGCCTGTTTCAGTTTATCGTTCATCATCAGCCTCCCATTTGTTGGAGAGCATAGGCTATTTNNTTCCAAACCTTGGAAAACTTTTTTGCCGCTCGTTTTCATCTTCGCTTGCCGGGTTCTTCCGCCGCTGATTTTTCGCTGGTAAAGTGGAGCCGTCTCAGGGGTGACTTTTCCTGCGGCCTGTTGTAGGATGCCCGACTTTAAACCGTGTATGCGTGGTGAGATCGACATACAACAGAGTGAATTTTTAGTTAGAGAGGATTTAAGTCATGGTTTCTTTGCTTATTTCGGTGATTGTTTCTATCGTGGCGGTTGCCGCCTGCAATATGTATCACGTCGGTTCGGGCGGAACGATCGCCGCCGGAGTCGCCGGATTCCTTCTTGCGCACTTCGGAATCGGGTTCATCGTCCGCAAGCAGATGAAAAA
>DINM01000059.1:0-168 GCA_002423675.1 Verrucomicrobia bacterium UBA5540 | reverse complement strand
GCTTTACGGACTGATTTCCTGGGTCTATATGAAACAGGGCGAATCTGATAAAGCGCGTATGCTTCTGCTCAAAGCCAAAGAGATCACTGCCGATGAAACTCTGGCCCGTAACTGGGAAATGCTTGCCAACAACAAAGACAAGCACTTTTCAAACGACGGGGTGGGTGA
>DINM01000019.1 GCA_002423675.1 Verrucomicrobia bacterium UBA5540 | reverse complement strand
CGGGAATATCGGCTCGATCTGCCGTGCGATGACGAATATGGGCATTGCCGATCTGGCGATTGTCACACCGGGGGAGCATCTCGACTGGACGGAAGCCCGCAGGCTGGCTTGCCATGCGGAACCGATGATCGACCAGATTAAGCGTTTCCAAACCTTGGAAGAAGCCATCGCCGACTGCGCCGTCGTGGCAGGCACCAGCGCCCGTACCGGCTTCTACCGCGACCACGCCTATTTGCCGCGCGACATTGCACCCGTTATTCTCGATTCGGCGGCACACCATAAAGCCGCGCTGGTTTTTGGCCGGGAAGATAAAGGCCTCTTTAACGAAGAAATCGCCCTCTGCACGCACATCCTCAATATTCCGTCGAGCAAACACTATCCTTCGCTGAATCTTTCGCATGCCGTGATGATCTGCTGCTACGAATTGTTCCTGCTCGCCGGGAACGTCGACTATAACGCGCCGAGCGAAAGCTCGCCGGAAGCCGACGGGGCGATGCGCGAGCGGCTCTACGCCGCGTGGAGCGCGATGATGCTGGAAACCGGTTTCTGCGAAATCGAAAAGCTCGACCATATGATGCTCGGCCTGCGCCGCATCTTCAGCCGCGGCAAGCTCACCGACAACGATGTGAAAATCCTGCTCGGCCTAGCCCGGCAGTCGTGCTGGGTGGCCGGAGAATTAGAGAAGGTGAAGGCTGACCGGCAATAGGTCTTGCCTTGAAAAAGCGTGCAGACTATCTTTCGCCCTTCCCCTAACGGGCCCGTAGCTCAGTTGGTCAGAGCAGGAGACTCATAATCTCTTGGTCCTCGGTTCAAGTCCGAGCGGGCGGNNGGATCCGCACCCGCCGTTCCTACGAATTTCTCTCTCGCGTCCGCGCCGTTCCAATCATTGGAAAACCGCTCTTCGGCCTGCTCGACGAGCTCCAGAAAATCGCTCCGTTCTATCCGTTGCGCGACCTTTCCGCTCCGACCTATCAAGTGAACCTGATGGACAAAATGATCCGCAAAGGCATCGGCGGCGAATTGATCGCAAAGATACGCACAAAACCACTGCCGATGGTGACGTCGTTCATGCTGCCCGCCATTGCCGCCGACGAAGCCGGATACGAACCGGTTTACTGCATCATCTGCGATGCGGAAATCAGCCGGGCATGGGTTGCTAAAAATCCAGCAGCCAGTCGCATCCGCTACCTCGTTCCCTGCGGCCGCGCCCTGCTGCGTCTCAAAAGTTACGGTATTCCCGACGAACGCCTTTTTCTCACCGGCTTTCCCCTACCGCTCGAACTGCTCGGTAACCGCGACCTCGACGTGCTGCGCGCCGACATGGCCCAGCGACTCCTTTATCTCGATCCGTGCAACCNNAGGAACGCGTCCTCACGCTGACGTATGCCGTTGGCGGCGCGGGCGCCCAGCGCGAAGCCGGACGGCAGATTGCCGGAAGTCTGCGCGAAAAAATCGAAGCCGGTGAAGTCATCCTCAATCTCGTTGCAGGCGTTCGTGAGGATGTCCGTGATTATTTTGAGCGGGCCAAAAACAATCTGCTTCCCGATTCGCACAATCTACGAATTCTCTACGCACCGGAAAAAAGCGAATACTTCCGGCTCTTCGCACAGGCCATCCGCACCACCGATATTCTCTGGACGAAACCGAGCGAACTCTCCTTCTACTGCGGACTTGGCATCCCGATCATTATGTCTCCGCCCATCGGCGCACAGGAACGCTACAACGCCAAATGGCTGATGGAAATTCAGGCGGGCATTGCGCAGGACGATCCGCGCTATACCAGCGAGTGGCTTTTTGATCTGCTCAACGCAGGGCGTCTCGCCGAAGCGGCTTGGAGCGGATTCCTCAAGGCCCGCAAAACCGGCACCTACAAAATCCTCGACATCCTCAAAACCGGCACGATGCAACACGACCCCTCGCCACTTAAACGCTGAGTTTCCAATGTTTGGAAATACGGGCAATAAATCCGGCTGAGTCCCGTTATATATTAAACTCTCGGAGAACCGATCGAATGAACCGCAGAAAATTTATGGGGATTCTCGCTCTGGCGGGAACGGTTCTCGCCGCGGGCCGGACGCTTGCCGCAAAAATCACCAGCGGCCGCTGCGGCGCAAAGTGCAGCCGATGCGAACAGCAGAAAAGCGGAAAGTGCGACGGGTGCGGTACCGGCGAAAAAGCGCAGTGCATTGTGTTCCGGTGTAATTCACGCAAGGGACTTGAGTCCTGCGCGTATTGCAAAGCCTACCCTTGCACAAAACATAAACGGATTGCCCCGCCGGCGTCCGCCCTCTCTTAATTTTTCCAATCCTTGGAAAAAATTTATTCCGCAAAAACGCCGCGGATGAATTCGGTATCGTCTTTACTGAGCATTTGACCGGCGGCAGCTAAATTACAGGAAACCTGCCGTTCGTTGCGGAATCCGGGAATGACGCATCCAAGGTTTGGAAAACTCAATACGTAGTTGAGCGCCACCGCGGCCATATCTTCGGTCGATGAACCAAAGCGCGCTTTAATTTTTTCCAGCTTCGGTTTCATTCCGCGCAAATAGTCCGCAGTAAACCGTCTGTCGCCTTTCCGATGATCACCCTCCTCAAACTTCGGCGGATTTCCCGGATCGAACTTGTCGAGCAGGATACCCTGACAAAGCGGGCTGAAGGCGACAAAGGACATGTTGTGTTTTTCGAGCAGATTCGAGACCGGCGAACCAGGCGTGATAAATTGCGTATCGAGCGCGTGCGCCCAGCTTTGCAAAACCTGAGGTTTCACGACCGGCACGGCGCGCTCAAAGTCGTCCGCCGAATAGGCCGACTGCCCTTTGATACGAACTTTGCCTTCTTTAACCAGAGCGTCCATGGTCACGGCGGCCTCTTCGAGGTGGTCTCCGAAACTTCCGTGATGAAAATAATAAATGTCGATAGTTTCGCGCTGAAGATTGATCAGCGACTGTTCGCATTGATGACGGATGTGAGCCGGTTCATACGCGTGCGCCGCCGTGCCGGGAAAGTGGCCGACCTTGGTGGCGATGATAAAATCCTCACTCTTGAGTCCCAGTTTTTTGAGAACGCGCGCCAGCATCTGCTCGGCTTTGCCGTTGCCGTACACGTCGGCGTTGTCGAAATGGTTGACGCCCGCATCGACCGCTTTTTTGACGGCGGCAGTGACCTCGCCTTCGTCCACATTCGCCCAGCCGTTGGGCCGTCCATTGACCCAGTTGAGGCCGCCCATCGTCCAGCAGCCCAGGCTGATTTCAGAGACTTCAATGTCACTTGTTCCAAGTTTGTGGGTTTTCATGGTCGTTCTCCTTCAGGATTTTTCGCGCCGGGCCGGAAAAGATATTCAAGCCCGTTGGCTTTGATCGTGTAAACAGTTTCGAGCATCTGCCCGAGTTCGCCTTTCGGGAAGCCCTTTTGTTTAAACCAGACCACATACGGTTCCGGCAGATCAATCAGCCGACGTCCGGCATATTTTCCGAACGGCATTGTAGCCGTTAACAGCTTTTTAAAAGCTTCCGGATCGGGCTGAAGTTCCTGACTCATATTAATCACCAGAACCAGTAGGCACCGGTATGAACGGCGTACCAGCCAAGCAGGCCGTTGGTGAACGCGTGTGCCCAAATGGCAGCCCAGATGTCGCGGGTTTTGACCATGAGCCATGTGTAAAACAGCCCGCAGAGAAACCCCATCAGCCACTCGTTATGTTCAAGCGCAAAGATCACGGCGACGAGGATGCACATTTTTACATCCATGACACCGATGTCCTTTTTAAAAAACGGGCTCCCTTGCATCCAGCGATAGAGAAAGCCGCGGAACATAAATTCTTCGATGGCACCAATAACAACGGTGGTGCCGAGCATGTGCACCCAGAAGAGCGGCCAGCCGGTGGTGCGCGGGTCGTAGTGATAGAATCCGTTGGCCTCCAGCTCAAGCGGTTCGCGCAGTTTTCCAAAACGCATCATTTCGACAAAATAACGCTGGTAGAATTCGCTGATTTTCGGACAGGCGCTTTTGAAAAACTCCGATTCGAGCCCGACCCAGAAGACGAAGACAAGCACTCCGACCGCGAGGGCCAGCGGCAGGCTTTTGAGTTTGGGGCGCTCGTACCACTGCCACGGACGAAAGATGAACAGAAGGATGAGTCCGCCGACCGTCTGCCAGAGGTAGCGCATCCCGGAGGGATCCCCGAGCACCGACATCATCAGGAGCCACGCAAGAAATGGAACGGTGTGCGCCCAGACGGCTTTGGAGTTTTCCTTATCCAGCTCGGGCGTCCAGTCGGGGTTGGATTTAGCAGACATGCGCGGAAACTACCGCAAGGCCCAATCCGCTGGAAGGAAAAAAGAAAATCAGGCGCCGTTGCAATCGGCGCAGAATGCGGCGGTGGAGCGATCGTAGGTCGCCTCGCCTTTTTTAGTAAAAAAGCAGCCGGGGATCTGCCCTTTGGCACGGTGATAGGCCACACATTCGCAGCAAAGCCCTTTTTTATCGCACGGATAAGAGCAGGAGCAGCTCTCAAGATTCTTCTTTTTGTTCGGACAGATCGCCATGACTTATTTTCCCAGAATTTCTTCGAGCTCCTCGACCAGCGCCATCACCTGTTCGTTGGTTCCAACGGTAATGCGTAGGCAGTCCTTCGTGCGCGGCCCGTCAAACCAGCGGACAAAAATATTGCGTTTCTTGAGCTCCTCAAAAATCTTCTTCGCGCCGGGCTTCGGCGGTTTCGTCCAGATAAAATTGGTTTCGGATGGATAGACTTTGAAGCCGAGTGAATTCAGCTCGTCTGTCAGCAGTCCGCGCGTGCCTTTGACGGCGGCGGTAATCGCCTGCATCGTTTCTTCGTCGAGCAGCGCGACGCGCGCCAGTTCCTGTGTCAGGCGATTGACGTTATAGGAGTCCTTAATCTTGCACAGCGCACCGATCAGCTCCTTCGGGCCAACGCAATAACCAAAGCGGATGCCTGCCAGCGCGTAGGATTTGGACAACGTGCGCGCCACGATCACGTTCTCGTACTTCGTCGCGAACTCCATGCAGCTCTCGCGGGCGAAATCGACATACGCCTCGTCGATCACCACCACGCCGGGAAAGGTTTTGATGAATGCTTCGATTTTTCTCTTCGGGAACAGCATGCCCGTCGGCGCATTCGGATTCGTCAGAAAGAAAACCGACGCTTCGTAGCCTTCCGGCATCTGCCACTCAAAATTCGTGTCCAGCGCAACCGGCCGGGTCTCTACATCCTCAATCTGCGCCAGTACCGGATAAAGTGAATAAGACGGATCAAAATAACCGACCGAGCCATCGCGTTCGCAGAATGCCCGGATGCACAGCGCCAGAATTTCGTCTGAACCGTTACCTGCAAACGTATTGGCAAGACCGACTTCGTGTTTCTCAGCAATCACTTTGCGCACTTCCGCGCAGAGCGGATCGGGATATTTCGCCAGCTCCATGATGTCGATTTCGTTCAGAATATCGCGCACCTCGGGCGAGCAAAGCCACGGATTTTCATTCGTGTTCAACTTAATGATGCCCTCGCCCTTCGGCTGCTCGCCGGGAACATAGCCACTCATTGCTTCCACAGATTTTCGAATCAGATTTTTCATAGTTATTTCTCAAGGCGAATGGTGGCGGAGCGAGCATGGGCATCAAGGGTTTCGACGCGCCCGAAGGCTTCGACGACCGAGACGGTTTCTTTAAGATCTTCTTTGGTGAAGTGAATCAGGCTGACGCGGCGGCGGAAGTCTTCGACCGTCAGGCCGGAGAAAAAGGCCGCCGTTCCGCCGGTGGGCAAAACGTGGCTCGGCCCGGCGGCGAAATCGCCGACCGCTTCCGGCGTCCACGGCCCCATAAAGATTGCACCGGCAGTGTTGATTTTCGCGGCGACGCTTTCAGCATTTTTGACGATGATTTCCATGTGCTCGGGCGCAAAGCGGTTGCACAGCTCGATGCCTTTTCCAATGTTTGGAACCACAACCAAAATACATCCGCGCGCCAAAACGCGGGAGACCGATCTTTTACGGGTCAGCGTGGCGGCCTGCGCGTCGAGTGCGGCGCGCACGGCTTTTGCCAGTTTCTCGGAGGTCGTTACCAGCAGTGCTTTTTCAGATCCGGTGCCGTGTTCGGCCTGCGAGAGCAGGTCCGCGGCGACGTGCGCGGGATTGGCGGTTTCGTCGGCCAGCACGGCGATTTCGCTCGGGCCGGCGACCATGTCGAGCGCGACGTCGCCGTAAACGAGACGTTTGGCGGCGGTGACGTACGGTCCGCCGGGGCCGACAATTTTCTGAACCTTGCCGATTGTCTTCGTGCCGTAGGCCATGGCGCCGATAGCCTGAATGCCGCCGACTTTATAGATTTCGGTCGCGCCCGCGAGATCGAGCGCAAAGAGAATGTACGGATTGACCGTGCCGTCCGCGCGAGCCGGCGTGCAGGCAACGCGTTCGGGAACACCGGCGACTTCGGCCAGCGTAAGCGTCATGAGCGCCGTCGAAGCGAGCGGCGCGGCGCCGCCGGGAATGTAGGCGCCGACGCGGTCGAGCGCGACAAATTTTTCGCCGAGCCAACCGCCTTGCGGCGCAGGCATTTTCCAATCTTCGCGCAGTCCGGCGATGGCAAACTCTGTGATGCGTTTGTGCGCTTCTTTGGCTGCTTTTTTAAAGTCGGCATCGACCGCTTTTTTGGCGGCGGTGATTTCGGCTTTGGTGACGCGTAACGTGGCGAGCGTGACGGGCGAGCGGTCGAACTGCCGGGCGAATTTGACGACGGCGCGGTCGCCTTTCTTTTTAATCTCGGCCAGCACGTCGGCGGCAATTTTGTCCGCGCCCTTTTCGACAGGCGGGCGGAGCAGAAAATCTTCAATTTTTACAGAACGCCCTTTGGCGCTGTATTTCAGAATGGGAGCATCGGTCTTTTTCATGCAACTAGGTTGCTATACAGTGCTTCGCATCGCAAGAGCAGAATGATTCCACTCAACCATTGAGCTCCCTGTGTCGCCAGACCGTGGGTTTTCCAATGCATGGAAAAAGGCGATCAGGCGTACTGTTTGAAATATTTGATGGTGTGCTTGAGGCCTTCTTCGAGCGGAACTTTCGGCTCCCATCCCAGTTTTTCTTTGGCGACCGTGATGACCGGCTGGCGCTGTTTCGGGTCGTCGGACGGAAGCGGCTCGAAAACGATTTCGGATTTGGAACCGGTGAGCCGGATGACGGATTCAGCGAGTTCGAGCATGGTGAATTCGCCGGGATTACCGAGGTTGACCGGGCCGGTGACATCGTCGGGCGAGTCCATGAGTGCGAGAAAGCCCGCAATCAAATCGCTGACGTAGCAGAAGGAGCGGGTCTGTTCGCCAGTTCCGTAGATGGTGATCGGTTCGCCGCGCAGCGCCTGCATGATGAAGTTGCTGACGACGCGCCCGTCGTTGGGGTGCATGTTCGGTCCGTAGGTGTTGAAGATGCGGGCGACTTTGATTTTGACGTTGTTCTGGCGGTAATAGTCAAAGAAAAGAGTTTCGGCGCAACGTTTGCCTTCGTCGTAGCAGGAGCGCGTTCCGATGGGATTGACGCGGCCCCAGTAGGTTTCAGGCTGCGGGTGGACTTCCGGGTCGCCGTATACTTCGCTGGTAGAAGCCTGAAAAATTTTTGCGCCAACGCGCTTGGCGAGGCCGAGCATGTTGATCGCGCCGATGACGCTGGTTTTGGTGGTTTGCACCGGATCGTGCTGGTAGTGCGGCGGCGAGGCCGGACAGGCCAGATTGAAAATTTCATCCACTTCAACAAATAGCGGAAAGGTGATGTCGTGTCGCAGGATTTCAAAGCGGGGATTATCCAGCAAATGTGCCACATTGCCGCGCCGGCCGGTGAAAAAATTGTCGGCGCAAACGACCTCGCAGTCGCGTTTCAACAGCGCTTCACACAGGTGAGAGCCGAGAAATCCCGCACCGCCGGTGACCAGAACCCGTTTATTGAAGTGGTATTTCTTCATGCTTTGTTTATCCTCTGCGTTTTAAAGAGCACATGGATGTTATCTTTCCAACCTATGGAAACCAACCAAAAACTGATTTTGGCCAGCACGTCGCCGAGGCGCGCCGAACTGCTGAAAAGCGCAGGCCTTGTGTTCGCAGTCGTCCGTCCGGACGCCGATGAAAAACTGCGCGCCGGTGAAACGCCGGTGGAGTACGCCGTCCGCACGGCGCGTGAAAAAGCGGAAAGTATCTCTGTCGCTTCCGAAGCCGTCGTGCTCGGNNCAAACCCGCCGATGCGAATGACGCGAAAAATATGCTCCGTCTGCTTTCCGGCAAACTGCATGAAGTCGTGACTGGAGTCTGTCTGCGCTCGGCAGAAAAGACCGTCTGCTTTCACGTTGCGACTGCTGTCCTGTTCCGCAATCTTTCCGAAGAAGAGATTGCGGCCTACGTCGCGACAGGCGACCCACTCGACAAAGCGGGCGCCTACGCGATTCAAAACGGAGCCGCGGGCATGGTGCGGCGAATCGACGGATCGTATTCGAACGTGGTCGGCCTGCCGCTGTGTGAAGTAATAGAAGCCTTGGAGAATTTCTGATGGACGCAGGACTTTATGTTGTCGGAACTCCGCTCGGCCATCTCGGCGATATGACGGCACGCGGTATTGAGACGCTTAAAGAAGCTTCACTGATCCTCGCCGAGGACACACGTACGACGCGTAATTTGCTGAATCATTTTGGAATCAAAACACACTGCATCAGTTGCCATAAGTTCAACGAGGCTCAGCGATGCGAAGAAATTATTGCACGAATCCACAACGGCGAGGCGGTAGCGATGGTGACCGATTCGGGCATGCCGTGTATTTCCGATCCCGGCGCACGTATCGTAGAGGCCTGCCGCCCAGCAGACGTGATGATCACTTCCGCGCCGGGCCCGACCGCCGTGACGACCGCACTGGCGCTAAGCGGCTTCGGTGGACACGGCTTTCTCTTTGCGGGGTTTCTGGCGCGCAAGAGCGGCGCGCGCCGCAAGATTCTGGAGCAATGCGCCGCGCTGCCGGTGCCGGTCATCCTTTATGAATCGCCCTACCGATTACTGAAGCTGCTCGAAGAAATCGAGACCGTCATGGGCTCAGAACGCGCTGTTTTTGTGGCACGGGAGCTGACCAAAAAATTTGAGGAGCTGCTTAGTGGAACCCCGGCACAAATCCGGGAGCAGTTCGGCAAACGGACCGTAAAAGGGGAGTGCGTTGTTATCATTGATTCGGCGGAATAAGGTTTTCCATCTTATCATTTGACTGATTTAGGGGGTGGACTAGACTTTGAGCGCCATCGAAAAGGGGAATTTTTGATTTATGCTTGAAACAGAACAGTACCACGACGACCTGCAGGCCGCCATTGACGGCGATAAAATTTTCATCCGGGTGACTGGCCGCGGCTCCTTCAAGGTTAGCGCCACACTGAAGCAATTCGTTGCGGAAATCACTTCCCGACAGCCCATCTCCGTTGTCGCCCTTGACCTGGCTGATTGCATCGGAATGGACAGCACCTTTATGGGCGTCCTCGCCGGACTCTCCGGACGTCTGAAACAAAAAGGTCAAACGCTGGAGCTGATCAACCTGTCAGAAAAAAACGCAGCCCTGCTGGCGACACTCGGCGTCGACCAGGTGATTTCCCATTACAGCCACAGCCACAGACATGCGCTTCCGGAACATCCGACACAGTCTCTGCCGACCGCAGATGCAACCAAAAAAGATCTGGCCGAAACCGCATTGCAGGCACACGAAACGCTTGTTGAACTCAGCGAAGAAAACCGCCCCCGGTTTAAACGGGTTATTGAATATCTGAAAGCGGACGTAGACCGGCTCAACTAAAGTTTTTATGGTAGAACATCTGTCAGTTTGGACTTTTTCGGCATTAATCTTTCTGCTCGGCGCCATCACATCAGCCGTGCTCTGCCGAGCCTTTTGCCGGAGCCGGAAACTTCGCCATCAGAATATCGGACTGAGGCAGGAGCGCGAAGTAATCTTCGATTTCATTCACAACATCGGCGAAATCTTTGCCGACGCAGAGCAGATCAATAATGAATCGCTCCTCAAGCGCATCCTTTTTTTCGCCATCAAAACCGGAAAATCCGCTTCCGGCGTAATTTACCTTTATAACGAAGACCGCACCCGGCTTTTCGCCCGCGCCGTCTCCGGTATTTTTCCGCCGCTTTACGACGTAGAACAGGTACATACCGAACAGCTTCTCGCCAAATCACAGCATCTGGAAACGCTCGTTAAAACCCGTCCCGTCGCCAACGGCGAAGGCCTCGTCGGCTCCGCCGCCGCC
>DINM01000093.1 GCA_002423675.1 Verrucomicrobia bacterium UBA5540 | reverse complement strand
AACGGCCTCCGAGGTGGAGTTGGCTCCCGTACCGGCAATCACCCGCGCACGGCCATGAACGGCCCGGATGGTCTCTTCGATGACTTTCATGTGCTCGTCGTTATTGAGCGTGGGTGACTCGCCTGTTGTGCCAACCGGCACGATGCCGTCGATCCCGTTGTCGATCTGGAATTCGATCAGATCACGGTAGCGGGCATAGTCCACGGATCCGTCCTTGTTAAACGGCGTGACGATTGCGGTATGGGCTCCCTGTAGCATAGTTTTCTCCTTAAGCGGCGTGGAGTATGTCCTACACGTCGAATTTATTCAAACCTGCAAAATCAATCGTTGCGAAGTAATCGTCAAGGGTTTTTGCCCGGCGAATTTCGACGACCTCTCCGTTTTCGCGCAGAAGAAGCTCGGCGGAACGCAGCTTGCCATTGTAGTTGAAGCCCATGGAGTGTCCGTGAGCACCGGCATCGTGGATGACCACCAGATCGTCGATCTCAACCGGCGGGAGCGCGCGGTTAATGGCAAATTTATCGTTATTCTCACAAAGCGACCCGGTTACATCGCAGACAAAATCATGCGGCAGGTTTTCTTTACCCGGCACAGTAATGTGGTGATAGGCCCCGTACATTCCCGGACGCATCAGATTGGCCATGCAGGCGTCCAGACCGACATACTGCTTATACGTATTCTTTTTATGCAGTACGCGACTGATCAGATATCCGAACGGGCCGGTGACCATCCGCCCGCATTCCATACGGACATCGAGCGGGCCGAGCCCGTTTTTTTCAACTTTCTCTTCGTACAGTTTGCGGATGCCCTCGCCCACGGCGACCAGATCCACCGGCTCCTGCTCGGGTTTGTAGGGAATGCCGATGCCTCCACCGATGTTGATGAATTCAAAGCGGATACCCAGCTCCGCAGTGAGTTCGACAACCAGATCAAACAGCAGATGAGCGGTTTCAACAAAATACGTTGAGTCCAGTTCGTTCGAGGCCACCATGGTGTGCAGTCCGAAGCGCTTTACGCCTTTGTCGCGCAATATACGGTAGCCTTCGAACAGCTGCTCGCGGGTAAAGCCGTATTTCGCCTCTTCCGGATGGCCAATGATGGCGTTGCCGGCCTTGAGCGATCCGGGGTTATAGCGACAGCAAACCAGTTCCGGCAATCCGACATGTTCTTCCAAATAGTCGATATGCGTGATGTCGTCGAGATTGATAATCGCGCCGAGGTCAACCGCCTTCTGATATTCGTACGCAGGCGTGTCGTTCGACGTAAAGATGATCTCTTCACCGGCCAGCCCGATCGACTCGGAAAGCAACAACTCAGCAACCGAGGAGCAGTCCGCGCCGAAACCTTCGGACTTGAGAAGTTTCATCAAGTACGGGTTGGGTGCCGCCTTAACGGCAAAATATTCCTTGAAGCCAGGGTTCCACGCGAAAGCGGCTTTTAGTGCGCGGGCATTGGCGCGAATGGCGGCTTCATCATAAAGATGAAACGGCGTAGGAAATTTTTCAGTCAGTGTTTCGAGTTGCTCACGGTTTAAAGGACATTTTTTCTGAGTCATCATTATCTCCGGTTTTCCAAGGTTTGGAAACGTGACAGACACCTTTTTCCAAACCTTGGAAAAAATGAAGCAAAAACTTCCAAACATTGGGAAAAGGTCTATTTCCGCGGACCGTCAATGCGACTGATGATAGAGCGAATGATGGTCAAATACAGGTCGTCTTTGAGAACGAGATCTTCGACTCCGGCATCGATGCTGGGGTTGTCATTCACCTCGATGACAACGATTTTCCCNNCGCCGATGAGGTTGGCCGCTTTAAGCGCAGTCTGCACGACCGCTGGCGGGGCATCTTCAACCCGCATGGTTTCGGCTTTTCCGAACCGGTTGTTTTCGCCGCTGTTCCAGTTGCAGATCTGCCAGTGTCCCCGGGCCATGTAGTATTTGCAGACGAAGAGCGGCTTGTGGTCGAGAATGCCGACGCGCCAGTCGAAGTCGGACTGCATGAATTCCTGCGCAATGATGAGGTCGGATTTTTCAAACAGCATGTCGAGTTTGGTCCGGAAGTCGGCCTCGTCTACCGCTTTGACGACGCCTTTTGAGAAGGCGCTGTCGGGCTGTTTGAGCACACATGGAAAGATGATTCCCAGGCTCTGCGGAGTGCTTTTGAGGCATTCTTTTTGGAGAATAATTGTGCGAGGCGCGGGAACTTTAGCCTGAGCAAGCCGTTCCGCCAAATAAACCTTGTTGGCGCAGCGCAGGATGGACCAGGGGTCATCGATAACGACGAGCCCCTCGGCGTGCGCCTTGCGCGAAAACCGGTAGGTATGGTGGTTCACCAATGTGGTTTCACGAATGAACAATGCGTCAAATTCGCTGAGACTGCCGTAGTCCTCGCGGGTGATGAATTCGGTATATACATTGAGTTTGTCGGCGGCTTCCTGAAATTTTTTGAGCGCCTTCCGGCAGGACGGGGCGCTCTTTTCCTCGGGATTGACGAGAATGGCCAAGTCGTAGGCATACTGCTGAATACGTGTTTCATGGAAACGTTTGCGTGAAAAATAACTGCGGGCGAACTCAGCAATATGCTCCTGATCGGCNNAGCGGCGTGATCTGCTGAACCAGCCATTTTTTGGTGAAGACAAAAGTTACTTTAAGCAGCGGGGCCTGAAACAAATTATAGAGTGCCCGGCCGACATAGCGATGTTCCGGAAGAACCGTCTGTCCGAAATAGATGTAGAGTGTGAATTCTTTTTCCGTCACCTTTGAAAAGGTTTTCTGAATTTCCTCATCAATGTCCTCCGCGATTGTGCGGATTATGGTTTGAGACCGGAAGTCCTGCATGGTAGTCACACTGGGAATGGCGCGATGGTCGCGGGCGGCGGCCAGCAGGGAAACATAATAGCCAATGGACTGATACCGGTAGGAACGGCAGAGATTGAAGACGCGTGCGTTTTTCATTTCCGCATAGCGGCTTTCCGTCAGGTAGGCTTTGGCAGAGACCACCTCGACTTCTTCGATATCAAACGTCCAGTGCGCGGGATTGTTCAGAATAATCAGGTTACGAACGGCCACGAACGCGCCCTCCTTTGAGCGCAGGTTTTAATTCCAGACGCATGCGCACCGCATGGCGACCCGGCGAATAATACTCTTTCAGGACACGGTAAATTTGGAATCCGAATTTCTCATACCAGCCGGTTAGAACCTTGTTCCGGCGATCGGCTTCNNAGATCGCCCGGTTTTACGCGCTAACGCGATGGCACGCTGCACCAGTCTCCGACCGGTTCCGCTTCCGCGAAACGCCGGAAGCACTGCCAGTGAGTAGATACGGATCGAAAGCAGGTAGTGATATAAAATAATGACTCCGGCGATCTGACTCCGTCCGTCAAGGCGTCCGACCGCCACCCAGACGCTTTGAGCCGGGCTCTTCAGGCTGTGCTTCAGTGCACGCGGAGAACTTCTTCGCGAAGCATGGAAACAGCGATTTTCGATCGCTTCAATTGCCGACAGGTCAGTCGGCTTCGCGGAACGAATCGTCAGGGTACTCATGCGCCTTTCATACAGTTTTCAAACGCCTCATACGCCGATTCCCGACCCGCGGCAACCGCAATATTTCAAGAAACAAAAAAAAGAGTTCCAATAGCTGGAACTCTTTTCACCAAACCCTGTAAAAACGCTGTTTTATCGCTTTTGCATAGCGGCCCGGACGCGCAGGCGCAACGCATTCAGCTTGATAAAGCCGGTCGCGTCAGTCTGGTCGTAACCGCCCGCTTCGTCGAAGCTGACGATCGCCGGGTTGTAGAGCGAGTATGGTGAACGGCGTCCGCAAACATGAACTCCGCCCTTGAACAGCTTCACGCGCACATCGCCAGAGACCGTTTTCTGGCTTTCGGTGATCGCCGCCTGCAGCATTTCGCGCTCCGGAGCAAACCAAAAACCGTTGTAGACCAGCGTGGCATACTTCGGAATCAGGCTGTCGCGCAGGTGCATCACTTCGCGGTCCATCGTGATCGATTCCATCGCGCGGTGCGCATGGTGCAGAATCGTTCCGCCGGGTGTTTCATAAACACCGCGGTCTTTCATGCCGGTAAAGCGATTTTCAACGATATCGATGCGGCCGATCGCATGCTCACAGCCGAGTGCGTTCAGCTTGCGAATCAGTGCGGCGGGCGAAAGCGTTTCGCCGTTCACAGCAACCGGCAGACCTTTTTCAAAGCTGATTTCGACGTATTCCGGCTGGTCAGAGGCCTGACTCAACGGTTTGGTCATCACCCACATGTTTTCGTCGGGCTCCTTCCAAGGATCTTCCAGCACGCCACCTTCGAAACTGATGTGGAGGAGGTTGCGGTCGGTGCTGTAGGGTTTCTTGGCGGACACCTGACACGGAATGCCGTGTTCTTCTAGGTATTTGATCATGTCGGTGCGGCCTTTGAACTTGAAGACCTCCGGCATGCGCCACGGAGCAATAATCTTGATGTCGGGCTTCATTGCGTACGCGGTCAGCTCAAAGCGGACCTGATCGTTACCCTTGCCGGTCGCGCCGTGACAGATCGCTTCCGCGCCTTCGGCGATCGCAATCTCCATCATCCGTTTGGCGATCAGCGGACGGGCGATCGAGGTGCCAAGCAAGTAGATGCCTTCATAGATCGCGTTGGCCTGCATCATCGGGAAAACAAAATCCTTCGCGAATTCTTCGCAAACATCATCCACAATGCACTTAATCGCGCCGTGCTTGAGCGCTTTGGCTTCCAGCCCGTCGAGCTCTTCTTCCTGCCCGACATTTGAGCAATAGCAGATCACTTCCGCGTTAAACTGTTCCTGGAGCCAGGTCAGAAGCACCGTGGTATCCAGACCGCCTGAATATGCCAATACAACTTTCATCGTTTTCTCCAATTTCTATAAGATTTTTTGACAGAATAATTATGGTCAGAATAATTTTCTTAACTTCAAATCCCCATTATTCTGTCCCAAATTATTCTGATAAATTCTCCCGCAGTCAGCATGGGAACCCATGCATGGTTAAAACAGTTCCCTTACGACTATAGAAATCTTCTATACGGGTTTCTTTGTCAGGACTCAATTCAACATTCCACTATTCCATCATTCCAGTATTCCGTTCCTCAGAACGGAATATCGTCATCAAACTCGCCGGGAGCCTCGGCATCGGTCGGAATCGGCGGACGGTCTTCTTCGGCTGGAGCGCCGTCGTCTTCGGCCTTGATACGCCACGCCTGCAGGTTGTTAAAATAACGCCCGTTGTACTCGCGGCCGCGGATATCGAACGTCACCGTCACAATTTGGCCTTCTTTCAGACCGTCGAGCAGCGACACTTTGTCCTGAATGCACTCCAAAGCAATTTCCTGCGGATACTTGCCATCCTCGACAGTCACCACAAATTCGCGCTTTGTAAACCCATTTGTCCCAAATGTTTGGGCATCTTTCACCAGCTTAACTTTTCCTGTCAAATCATATGCCATAACGTTCTCCCTGATATCTAAAACGACCTGCCCGAACAATGTTCAAAGGGTCACTATCGGATAGGTTGCGACGGATTTCAACTCTTCTCAACGGATGAATCCACACCGCGAAGTTTATTTTACTTCTAGTTATTCATGGACGGAAGCCAAGGGCCGCGAAGAATCATTCATATCCGGAGTTTATCTCTGCCTTGGCAATGGCCTCTGGGCGGAAGAAACCCAAACCGCCAGAGTTAAAGCTTTTCTTTTTGGAAAATGGGCTTAGGGCTTACACTCTTCTGCCACTGTTTTCACCGTATCCAAAACTTCAGACAGTTGATCCACCTGTTCGAACATTTCTTTGGAGAAGTAAGCAATGGAGAACGTCGAATCCGCCAGTTCTTTCTGGGCGTCACTTGCGTCAATTAACCGGTCATACAGCCCGCAAAGCTCTCGGCTGTAACGCCTGTAAAATCCATCCAAGCTGCCATCTTTTACATAATATCCCCCAGTATAAGAACGTCGCAATGAGCCGGAAATACGGTTGTTGTATTGGCGGATCCATCTCTTTTCTAAAAACGGCTCTCCTGCTTCTTCAGGAATTGATACAGTGCAATTTAAGGACATCGCCGCGAGTGACCTCATTTTTCGACAGTCCTCTTTCTGTTCCATAAATTTAGCAGACTCCTCATGAAAAGTTTCCAGTGGAACTTTTTGCCAAACAACATCCCTTAGCGGAATAGCAAATCTTCGCGTACCTTCGTACCGTGTGCCTTTCACTTCTTTTAATTTGTTCACCAGGCGTTCCCTCGCTGAATCACTCAGCGTTTTCATCATACTTTCGGAAACCTCAACAACCGCAGGTTTAATGATATACGATGCAACACCAATAATTTGATTGCTCTCATTAATCACGGGGCCGCCGCTATTTCCAGGTATAATTTCGCATGACACCTCAACATCCTGAGGGCTTTTACCAATAACAGCTCCTTTGCTTTTCGTAATAACACCGAATCCACCGCTATTGCCGAAGGCGTAAACGACATCATCAAATTCACAACTTGGCGCCACATCAAAACCGGCGGGTTCC
>DINM01000053.1:14301-15450 GCA_002423675.1 Verrucomicrobia bacterium UBA5540 | reverse complement strand
CCCCAGGCGGGGATCCGGTACCGTATCCGCGAGAGAAACTGCGGATGATGCCGGTCGATAAACGCAGAAGTAATTTCGACGAAGTGGAGCAGTCGTGGAACGAAGCCGAGGCCGTTCGTCAGGCCCGCCGTTGCCTGCGCTGTGACTATGGAAAATGCACCGTTTGCGAGAAGGAGTCCGACAATGCATNNAAATTGACCATGAACGGAAAAACCATTGAAGCCCCCGATGGCGCAACCATTCTCGAAACAGCAAAACGCGCGGGAATTCGCATCCCGACGCTTTGCTTCCTCGAAAAGCGCGAGCCGATCGGTGCCTGCCGCGTCTGCCTCGTTGAAATTGCCGGAGCGCGCACACTGATGGCTGCCTGCTCAACGCCCGTAGCCAACGGCATGAATATTAAAACCAATAGTCCTCGCGTCCGCGCTGCACGTAAGCAGGTCGTTGAACTGCTTCTTTCAGAGCACGACGGCAACTGCCAGATCTGCGACCGCAATCAGGATTGTGAATTGCAGGCGCTGGCTTCTGAACTCGGCATTCGCGAAATCGCCTACGAAGGCGAAAAAGCTAAAGCCCGTATCGATGACAGCACACCCGCGCTCGTACGCGACAACTCCAAGTGCATCAAATGCCGCCGTTGCGTCACCGTCTGCTCGCAGGTGCAGGGCGTCGGCGCGTTGCANNACGCGGTTTCGACACCGTCATCGGCCCGGCCTTTACGCTGAACCTCGACGGCGTCGCCTGCGTGCAGTGCGGACAGTGCGCCGCAATCTGCCCGGTCGGCGCGATTTCCGAAAAGAGCCATGTCGAAGCGGTCTGGAAGGCGCTCGAAGATCCGAAGAAAACGGTGATTGTGCAAACCGCACCGGCCATTCGCGCCGCGCTCGGCGAGTGCTTCGACTGCGAACCCGGTACACGTGTGACCGGCAAGATGACCGCTGCACTTCGTCAGCTCGGTTTCGACGGAGTGTTCGATACCAACTTCACCGCCGACCTCACCATTATGGAGGAGGGCACCGAACTGCTTACCCGCCTCAAAAAAGCACTGGTGGACGGTGAAAAGGTTCCGCTTCCGATGTTCACCAGCTGCTCGCCGGGCTGGATCAATTTCGCGGAATATTATTATCCGGAATTTCTGCCGAACCTATC
>DINM01000053.1:13982-14256 GCA_002423675.1 Verrucomicrobia bacterium UBA5540 | reverse complement strand
AAGCGGCACTGCGCACGGCGTATGAAATTGTCACCGGCCGGCAGTTGCCGATGGAAAATCTGCACGTCAAACCGGTCGCCGGACTCGAAGGGATCAAAGAAGCCTCGGTTGTTATTTCTGGAACCGTTCCGGCGTGGTCTTTCCTCGAAGGCGTCGAAGTCAAGCTGGCGGTCGCCCACGGACTCGCCAATGTCCGCCGCCTGCTCGAATGCATCAAACGTGGCGAAAAAAGCTATCACTTCATCGAAATCATGACTTGTTCTGGCGGCTGCAT
>DINM01000053.1:13499-13891 GCA_002423675.1 Verrucomicrobia bacterium UBA5540 | reverse complement strand
TAGTGTGAGGAGCAATTACGGAGAGTGCCAAGCGTCGGTTTGACTACAACGGGTTTAAAAATCGTTTGAGCGCGTCGGGGGATGAGCAGGTCGCCGAATATATTCTGTTTCAAATTATCGTTGGCTATGCCGAGGAACTTTCCCGCGCGGAGTTGGTGTCAGAGATTGACGGGGATTTGCAACTGTTCGGCTATTCGCTTTCAGCGGAAGAGCTGGGGGAATTTCTGGCGGATAAAAAAAAGATTTTGAACGCAGAGATCGGCGTGGCGAAAGAGGCCTTGTCCGGGTTCGCTCAGGGACAAGACGCGTCCAGCCTGTTGGTTCAGATTCCGCATCTGCTTCCGTGATTTTGCCGCACCCACAAGAGGTGCTTCTTTTCGAAATACAAAAAG
>DINM01000053.1:396-13390 GCA_002423675.1 Verrucomicrobia bacterium UBA5540 | reverse complement strand
GTGTTTTTCGTGTGTTTCGTGGTTGAAAATCTTCCAATGTTTGGATGAATTCATTAAATTTCCCCGCAACGAGGAGATATTTATGGATAAGCATATAATTGTCGGAGTTCATATTACGGAACGGGTGAAGCACGCGAGTGAAGTGCAGAAGGTGTTTACCGATTTCGGCTGCCAGATTCGTACGCGGCTCGGCCTGCACGAGGCCGATAAGAAAGTCTGCTCGCCGAACGGAATGATCCTTCTCGAAATGGTGNNACGATGCCGCGGTCGCCGATCTGACGAAAAAGCTGACTGCGATTGCCGGCGTTGAAGTCCAGTCGATGGTTTTTGATCATGCGTAAGTTTCCTGTATGAAAAAACGGCCGGTAATTCTCTTTGCAATCAACGGCCTTGGTATGGGCAACAGTACACGTTGCCATGTAGTGATTCAGCGGCTGTTGGCGGAAGCTGAAGTGCATATCATTACTTCCGGCAATGGATTATTTTTTTTCAAGGATCGACCGGGCATTTCATCCATCACGGCCACTCCTCCGCTGGAGTACGCTTTTTCGGGTGACGGAGTTGATGCTCTAGGAACGCTAGTGCTGATCCGGAAAATGCGCCGCCGACTTCAGGAAAAGAAACAGTGTCTGGAAGTGCTGCTTGATGAACTTCGCCCGGATCTGGTGGTGACCGATTCAGAGTATATCATCCGCCCTGTTCTTCAGCGGCGGATTCCTCTGGCCGGCATTAATAACTCGGATATGGTGGTTGCGGAATATTTTAAACGTAGAAAACTGCCCGCCTCAATCCGTTCCCATTTCTGGTCTATCGAGTATTCAGATTACCTGTTCCACCGCTTCAAGTGGAACCTAGCCGTCAGTCCGTCGCCATTTGCAGAACGTTCGCGCAGTGATGTGTTCAAACGGATCGGTTTGATCGTGCGCGACGGCGCGCGCGACACCGCGAAAGAGCGTGCCGGAAAGACGACTCCGCTGCCGCGGGAAATTGACCGGATTGTTGTGATGTTGAGCGGTTCGGCATTTGCTTCGAATATCACAAAACTTCACTCGCTCCCGTGGAAGGTGGATGTGATCGGTCGGGAAGGTGTCAGCGAAGGCAATGTGACCTATTACGGGAAAATTCGCGAAAGCCTTGAGCTGGTTCAGAACGCCGGAGCATTAGTGATAAACGGCGGATTTTCTTCCGTCAGTGAAGCCCTTGCGATGATGAGGCCGGTTTATGTGATTCCGGTTCCTAACCACGCTGAGCAGCTCATTAATGCGCTAATGGTAAAAGAAATCGGGGCCGGGGCTGTAGACTCGGAGGACACGGTTATTGATCGGCTGCAGAAATCCTATCGGCAGAACTGTTGGGAGGGAATCGGCGAAAGACGTCAGCTGGTAAACTTTCAGGGCGGGGATGAGGCGTCGTCGCTTTTACTTAAATTTTTTCATGGAGTACAGTCACGATGATCTGCGCTGATGATTTTGGAATGGCGGAAGATATTAACCGTGCAACGGCCGAACTGTCACGGGCCGGTAAAATCGATGCGGTTTCATGCATGGTCAACGCTCCGTTTTTTTTAGCCGATGAATTTGCGATACTGAGTCCGGACGTGAAAACTGGCCTGCATTTCACGCTGGCAGAGACCTTTACGGAGTTCCTGCGACTGACGGTTCGAGCTTGTGCGCGGCAAATCAAGCAGAGCACGGTGTATGCTGAACTTTCGAGACAGTTTGACCGGTTTCGGGAAATTACCGGGCAGAATCCTGATTTTATCGATGGCCACCTGCATATTCAGCAGTTACCCGTTGTCCGCGATGCCGTGATCGATTTTATTCTGACAAACAAGCTCAGTTCGATGCTGTTTGTACGTAACGCGGCGATTCCGTTGAGGCAATGTACATTCAAAAGTCTGCTGATTTCTCTGCCGGGTTATGCGCTGAAACGGAAGCTGCGCAAGGAGGGAATCCCGACAAATAACAGTTTTGGAGGAATTTACAGCTATTCGAAATTTATGCATTATCCGCAGTACCTTGAAACTTTTCTAAGTACAGTGTCCGATGACGGCATTATCATGGTGCATCCGGGACTGAATGAACCGTGGCGCCGGGTGGAGTATGACACGTTGCGTGTACGGCAATGCTGATTGAGATGATTTTTCATATTTTTCTTCAACAAATTCTCTATAAATGACGAATGAATTGGAAACGTACAGAAAAATGGCTTGTTCCATTGCTGGTGCTGATGGGGATTGCACTTCGTTTTGTACAGCTCCCGTTTTCGTGCATCTGGCTGGATGAAGCTTTTTCCATTAAACTGTCTCACGGGACCTTGCTTCAGATCGTGCAGACGCTCAGTTCGGATAACGGCAGTCCGCTTTTCTATTTTCTGCTCCACGGATGGATGCGTCTGTTCGGCGACGGCGAATATGCGCTGACGACGATGACGGTTCTGCTGGACTGCACCGCGCTGATTGCCGTTCCGCTTCTGCTGCGCGAGTTGTTTTCGGATTCACGCATCCGCATTGCCGGAACCGCCTGTGCGGCCTTCTGTCTGCCGTGCCTGCATCAGGCCACCAACCTGCGCTATTACTCGCTGACGGTTCTTTGTACGGTGCTGAGCTGGCTTTTCTTTTACCGCGCGTTGCGGCGCGGAAGAACACTTGACGGCCTTCTGTTTATCTTTTTCTCTGTCGCCGGTTTTTACACCCNNATCTGTTTGTTCCGTTCGCGCAATTTGCCGTATTGGCCGTTTTTCACCGCCGGCGGCTGCGTTCCGGATTTATGGTCTTTTTATTCCTAGCCGCTGGAATGGCGCTCTGGTTCCCGTCACTGGCACTGCAGATCTCCGGTTACATTGCGGGTGCCACACCCGAAACCGTTCCTGAACTGATCCGCTACCACGGTGCCATCGGCGCCTATCTGCTCAGCATCTCCAGCCAGGTGCTGGCGATCGACGGGTGGAAATGGCTTCGCATAAGCGTTGCCGGAGTTCTTTGGATATTTATTCTGAGTCAACTGTTGATCCGGAAAAACGGATCGACGGATGATCAAAAGGCCCGCGAATTATTTGTCGCCCATGTTTTTTCGATCGGTGCGATTGTGATGGTCTCGGTGTTCCGTCCAGTGTTTTGGCTCGATAAAATGGACTTAATTGGCCTGCCGCTGGTCTGCGCGCTGACCGGCTACGCCGTTTCCAAAGTCCGCCGGCCGGGTCTCGTTTTAACACTTCTGATCGCGGTCAATCTGGCCGGTGCGGTGCGTTATACCGGCTGGCGGATCGGCGGAAAGCTGACGGAGCAGCGCGATGTCATTGAGCGGCTCGGCACGGAGATTTCACCCTCTGACGCGATCATCGAAACCGGTATCAGCCATTTCACGGTGAACTATTATCTCGATCAGATGCACGTCCAAACCGGCCCTCGCTACGTTTTCCCGAAAATCCAGATGACACGGCCTTCCTGTATCGACCCGAAAAAGCTAATGGACAATCAGCAGGCTCTATCGCAAGAAGCCGATGTTCTGATTCAGAAATTAAAACGGGGAACCGGACGGATTATTGTTTTCCACAGTCCGTATGAGGGGCTTGCACCGCTTTATCGGAAGTTGGAATCATCATTCGTTCTTGAGCGAAGCATTCCGGTTCGTCAGCATCCGTGGGGGCCGGTTTACACGCAGGTGGATGTGTATCATCGATAAAAACCCCCGGAACTCTTGCGGGTTCTAGGGCTTTAAAGAGAACTAAATTCTCTTATTCGGCGGAGGGTTCTTTGTCCCAGAATTTCCACCATTTCTTGCTGTGCTCTTCGCGCATGGCCTGACCCTGTTCAGAGCCTTTTTCTGCGGCGTTCTTCATGTCGTCAGATTTCTCCATGTGCTTCTGATGCATTTCTTTTTTCATCTCTTCGGATTTATGCATCTTTTTTGCCTTCATGGACTCCATTTTCTTTTTATTCTGTTCCATGTCGCATTTAGCATCTTTTTTCGCCGCTTCCATTTTGTGCTGGGCGTCTTTTTGAGCGGCAGCATCCATCTTGACTGCCGGAATTTTCATTTTTTGAGCTTGTTGAGCCTCCACGGTAGCTGCTGAAAAAAGCAGAGCCGCGATTCCAAGGGATACGATGGTACGCATAAGAGACCTCCATATTTAGACATCAGGCATCATGCCTGCGTCAATGGAAGCAGTATAGAACGCTGAGAAAACGTTGTCGAGGAGCTACTCGTCCACATGCAGGATGCGGTGTTCGCCGTGAAACTCGACAACCGCATCGGCGCTATTTACTTCGCGAACGATGACTTCGCCGATTGATCGTCCTGCAGTGAGCATTTTTCCGTTAATGATGGCAATGCGCTGAGCACCGCTGGAGGCGATACCTGTCAGATCCAGTTCGGGCCACTTCTCGCTGATATCCGGAGCCGGTGTTTCACTGGCTATTACCGGATCGACTGGAAGCGTTGTTTGAGGCTGGGCAGGAGCCTCAGTTATCGGAGCCGCTTCTACGGGAGGCGGCGGGGAAACCTCCAGAACAGTTTCCGGCTGTTCGACAACCGGCGGCGGCTGGATGATCGGAGAGAGTGACCACGGATGGCGGATTAATGAAAAGGCCAGTCCGCCGAGTGCGACCAGTAGCGCGATGACAAGCAGGATGAGCAGCAGGATGAGCAGAGGCTGTGGANNGTCGCGTTGTCGGGAGTTTTGATCTTTGTCGGGGCTTCAGGCGGGGTCTCTTCTGATTTTCGTTTCAAGGCTTGCTGAATCAGGCTCATATGACCTCCTCCGTGGACTGCGCAACTGAGGGATTTCCAAACAGGCTTTTTAATTCCGAGAAGGCGGTTTGTATATCCTGTTCCATGACCTGTTGGTCGCGGCGCACATAGGCCGCCAGCAGGGCGCGATCACATAGTGTGTTGATCTGGCGCGGAATACCGTCGGCAATCCGATGAATTTGCTGAATGGCCCGGCTGTGAAAGATGGATGTCGGGTTGTTCGCTCCGGCAATGTTCAGGCGATGCTGAATGTACAATGTTGTTTCGACTGCACTGAGCGATTCCAGATCACAGTGCACCATGACGCGTTGGCGGAGCTGCCGCAGCTCGGGCTGCCGAAGCCGGCCCTTGAGTTCAGGTTGGCCGGAAAGAACAATCTGCATGAGCTTGTGCTGGTCGGTTTCCAGATTCGACAGCATTCGCACCTGTTCCATGAGTGCAGGATCGAGGTTTTGCGATTCATCAATGATGACAGTGACATTTTCACCTTTTTCAAGGCATTGCAGAAGAAAGCGGTTGAGCTGGGCGATATGCACCAGTTTATCGCCGCCTTTCGGAGCGATATTGAGATCGGTCAGGATGGCTCGGACAAGCTGTGTTGCAGTCAGGGAGGGGTTGAGGATGAAGGCAGAATGGACGGTGCCTGGAAGACGGTTAAGGACGGATCTGCAAACTGTCGTTTTTCCGCAACCGACTTCGCCGGTCAGCACGATGAATCCCTTGCGGTGTTCGATGCCGTAGAGCAGGGAATCGAATGCTTCACGGTGACGCTCGGAAAAGAAGAGAAACCGCGGATCCGGAGTCACGTTAAACGGAAACTCATTTAGATGGAAGAAGTCGAGATACATCAGCGGCCCATTATACGAAAGCGGTCGAGCGCCGCCTCAAAATTCTGCGTAAATTTTTTAACGGTATAATCGTTGCGAACTTTAGTTTGTAAGGCTGGCAGATCGTTTTTCCAATGTTTGGAAACTTTTTCCAATGTTTGGAAAAGCGCGCCGGCGTTTTCCGGTTCAAACGTCCAGTCGGCGGGCAACAGGTCTTTCATGCCGTCGCGGGCGCTTCCAATGACCGGAACGCCGCAGGCGAGAGCTTCGAGCATAACGAGCGGAACGCCCTCAAAGCGCGAGGGAATGATGAGCAGGTCGAGTGCGTTGTAAATGAGCGCACTATCCGGCTGCCACGGGAGCAGCGTTGTGTGATCTTGCAGGTCGAGCTCATTGATTAGAGCGATAAGCCGCTCACGGTCGGGTCCGTCGCCGGTGACGAGGAGGTGCATGGCAGGATCTGTTTTCCAATGTTTGGAAAACGTGCGGACGAGAAAGTCCTGCTGCTTCTGGTTGAATTCGATGCGGCCGATAGTACCTAGGATTGTTTTGTTTTGCGGCAGTTCAAGCGCGGCACGGGCCGAGGTTTTGTCGTGCGGAACAAAACGGGTCGTGTCGATTCCGTTATGAACCACTTCAATCGGCGCGATTGCGCCGCGTTCTTCAAGCAGGANNTTTTCATGGAGTCACTGATGGTGATCCATCCATTCGGTTTTTTGAAGAGCCATGTATTGAGCGCATCGCGTACCGCGCCAAGTTTTGCTCCCATGAGCGCCATGCGGTGCGGGACGGGAATATAGCTGATGCAGGGCGCATGCATTCGTTCGGCCGCGCACAGGGCGAGCGATCCGTCTTCAATTTCCCCCTGAATGCAAAGGATGAGATCCGGATTTTCTTGTCCGAGCAGTAAAGTCAGCGCACCGATAGAGGAGGTGAGAACCCGGTTGCGTANNGTAAGCCTTGCAATTTACGGGTGGTGAAGGGCGTTGCACGGATTTCGAGGTTCCCGGTAGCAGTTTGAATTTCGAGCAGTCGTTGATTGAGGCGAAGGTTTTTCGGACTGCAGAAGAAAACGGGTTGCCAATCCGTAGAACCGGCGAGGGCCTCAATGGCAAGACAGGCCATGACCTGATGCCCGCCATAGTCGGGATTATCATCGTAGCAGACAATTTTTTTCTGCCCACTCATACTGTCAGTTTTTTCTGTGCCCGGTCTGCGCGGCGTTTTTCGCGTTCTTTGCGGCGGGTGTCACGGTCGATATACCAAGCGGCAACGACCATTCCCATCAGGATTTTATTGAACATATAGATGGAGGTCTGGCGATAGGAGAGCTGGAGCATGTTCTGAATATGCCCGATCATACTGGCGGCGGTTGCCGAGGCGGCGACGGCATAAATGATATCGGTTCGCCGGCGGAACAGGAAGGGCAGGCCGATGGAGTAGAAACGAAGCCAGTAGAAGATGAAGGCGAGCAGGCCGGGGAAGCCCAGTTCCCCGAGCGTGAGATACCAAAGATTATGTGCCGGAGTTCCGTATTCATTGAGCCCGACGGCCCGTCCGTATTTCAGCCACGAGTAGGTCGAGAAATTTCCAAGTCCGACACCGAAGGTGTGATCGTGCGCCATTCCTTGGGCTTCTTCATTATACAGACCGCGGTATTCAATGTCGGATACCGCGTCCTGCTGCACCAGAAATCGGGCGGTGATGGTATCGGCTGCCATAAAGAAAAAGCCCAGCGCGACGAGTGATCCGAAAAAAAGAATAATGAAGTTTTTTAAGTTGAGATAGCGGTGGAAAAGCGAGGAAACGACCATCCAGATGCCCAGCACGAATGCAGAAAGCGCGCCGCGCGAAATCGTGAGCAGCACCGAAACCATGGATGCCGCAGTGGCGATGGCGAATGTTCCGCTGGATAAAAACGTGGTTCGGAAGAGAGCCATTCCGAACATGAGCGTGCCCATCATACTCATGAAGGTGCCGAGGCTGTTCGGATGGCCGAGGGTGGCGGCTATTCGATTGTAGCCTTTAATGTAACGCCCAATCAGCGCTTCAAGGGTAATCACAAAGGCGACGATAAGCAGAGAGGCAAGCAAGGTTTGGAAATCCTTTTCATCCCGTAAGAAATTGATGACGACGAGGTAGGCAAACCCGCCACGCAGAATTTTACTGAGCTCAAAGAGCGGATAAAGACCGGTTTCGAAGTTCTGATAGTANNGGATAGCCGCCCGCGGTATTGGCTGCATAAACATTGGCCGGAACCGGAATGTGCCCGGGCGCATGCATCCAGGAAATAACGCAAAGGAGAATGTAGATGCCATAGGCGATGGTCAGCGGCGGGAACCAGCGGAATCGGTGTCCGCGCGGATGGAGAACCATGATGAAGAAGAGGGCTACCGTACACATGTCGAAAAGACCCAGTTCGAATCCGCGAGTTGCCATGCGGTAGGATTCGCGTGATGTAAAGTTGATACTGAGCTGCTCGGGATAGCAGAGTGAAAAGCACATGATGGCGATCAGAAAATTTTTGAACGGACGGATAAAGACTCCGGCAAGAACGAGTGCAGGCACTCCAAGCAGGAACGCGACGACAAAAAGAATTTCTTTTGGGCTCATAGGTCGGTCGGAATCTAACAAACCAAGCCGATGCCGACAACGGCTTTCAGCGCAGACTTAGCCAAGGAGAACGCCGGTTACGAAACCGCGTTCGGAGGCGTGTAAACCAAGGTTGTTTTTCCATCCAGATATTGAGGCGCACGGAACAGCGCATAAAGCTGAAGAGTGCCAGGATAAAAAATACAAATCCCGGAAGCACCGGCAGGAGAACACCGACCACACCGAGCAGCAGGAAAAAAACTCCGGTGATCATCCAAAGCCCGCGATGGAAGGTTTTAAGCATAACGTCCTTCTTACGGACAACGTCCCGGGAAATTCAGGCCGAGCATTGGGTCCAGACCGAACATCAGATTCATATTCTGTAATGCGTTGCCTGCTTGGCCCTTCATCAGGTTGTCGATATGCGAGATCACCCGCAGTCGGTTATTCCGTGCGTCGATGTCGATAATCAGGTTGCAGAAATTAGTTCCGCTGACCTGTGCGGTACCGACTGTTGACTTGTTGTCGAAAATCCGGACGAATGGTTTGTCGGCATAGAAGTCCTGATAAACTTCCATTAACTGTTTGACGCTCATCGTTTCGTTCAGGTTGGCATNNCCCCCGGCAGAGCGGAAGAACCTGTGCCGTCATTGTGATCTGAATGGTTTCGCCAGACAGTTCGCTCAGCTCCTGCTCAATTTCCACCATATGCTGGTGTCCTGCCAGTTTATAGGCGTTGATCTGTTCATACCGTGCGGGATAGTGGAAGGTCGCCGCCGGTTTTTTGCCTGCACCGGAAACGCCGGTCTTGCAGTCGCAGATGACGCTCTTCGGATCGATCAGCTTCCCAGCCGCCGCCGGTGCGAGACCCAGAATACAGCTCACCGCAAAACAGCCCGGATTGCCGGCCAGTTTCTGATCGGCTCCGAACGGATGAATTTCGGACAAGCCGTACACTGTCTTCGGCAGCAACTCCGGGGCGGCATGAATCGGGTTTTTACCGATGAAATTCGCATAGGCGCTGTACTTTTCCGGTGTGGCAAACCGAAAATCGCCGCTGTAATCCACAACGTGCGCTCCTTTGGCCAGTTCGGCCGCTGCGCTTTGCATGCCGACACCATCGGGCGTAGAGAAAAAAACGGCATCGTAGGCTTCCTGCGTTTTCGGGTCGTCCGGTGGACGGATGATTTCGTCACAGAATCCTTTCAGATGAGGATACAGATCGCTCATTTTCATGCCCGTTTCCGTTGCGGCCACTAGGCAGTCGATTTTAAATTCAGGATGCCTTAGAAGAAGCTCCGTGATTCCCACGCCGCCATATCCACCTGCACCGACAATTTTAACACTCTTCATTTTGAAATCTCCGCTCGCCTTGGTTGCGAATCCCGTTAATATAGACCCTCCGGTTGCAGTGCCAAGAACTAAAGAGGAGGGACATCAGTTGAAAATCGGCATTATATCCGATACGCATGGTCAGGTAGATCTGGCGTTAGCCGCTGCCCGCGAATTTATTTTTCGCGCCGTGGACGCCGTTATCCATTGCGGCGACATCGGTTCCGATATGGTTCTTACCGAAATGGCCTCGTTGTTTAACGCGCTGGACATACCCGTTTATGCCGTGCTGGGAAACTGTGATATCCAGCAAGGTCTGGAGTTTTTTGCCGAAGTGGACGGTGTCAATCTGATGGGGCGTGTGGCCCATCTTACGCTGGCCAACCGAAAAATCGCCGTTCTGCATAGTGACGATGAAGCGCACTTTGAGGCTATCGTTCAGTCCAACACATACGACTATGTTTTTTACGGCCACTCCCACACACGGCGGAATGATCAGATTGAAAAAACACGGATCGTCAATCCCGGTGCGGCCGGGAGGGGCATGCATCCGTCCTGTGCCGTCGTTAATCTTCTGGACGACGAGGTTACTTTTTTCAACATTCGCCGGAGCGAATAAGCCGACCGGTTTCCAAGGTTTGGAAAAAAGTTCCAAACATTGGAAAAAGTGGTGGAGGCGGGGGGAATCGAACCCCCGTCCGCCCAAGCGTCACAACAGCTTCTACGTGTGTAGTCCGCCTTTAAGGTCTCGCCTCCGTGACTGTCAGCAGACAGGGCCATCACGAACGCCAGCAACCTGTTGGTTTTCGCTCCTTCGCCCGGCTGCCCGGCGTCGGAACTATCCTGCTGTCGTCGCCTTCATCCTCTTAGCAGGTGTCAGAGGGAAGACGTCGAGCCTTTATTTAGGCTGCGAGTGCGTACTGTTCGTTGGCACTTATTGTTTTTGCCGGCTTTTTTACGAGGCCAACCGACACCCTCGACACGCCACTGAAGCTTCAACTTAAACGTCGAAACCAGTCGCCCCCGTTAAGGAGAAGTGAATTGTCGCATAAGGCGGCAGGAAAACAACTCGAATATTCAATTCCCAATGTTCAGAGAACCCTCTCTCGAAACTGAATATTGAAAGTTGAGCATTGTGTATTGAACATTGCTCAGAGTACTGGCGACATAAGCGCGGCCAGGTTTTCGAGCAGGCGGCGGTGTTGCGGCCTCTTCCGCCAGTCGGCGAGGAGAACTTCGTCGCTGTTGTTGATGTCTTCGTGGATGATGCATTTCATGGCGTCGGTGAATTCCGCGCTGTAAACGGCAACGCAGGTTTCGTAGTTCAGGTGCAGGCTGCGTACGTCGATGTTGGCGGTTCCGATGAGGGCGAATTCGCCGTCGATAACGAGGGCTTTGGCGTGCATGAAGGGCGGATGCCGTTCAAAGATGCGTACGCCAGCGAGCAGGAGTGTTTCGTAGAGGGCGCGGCTCGCAAAGCCGGCGTAGCGGTGGTTGTTTTCTTTCGGCACAACGAGGCGCACATCGACGCCGCGCAGGGCGGCGGAGCGCAGGGCGCGCAGGATATCGTCGGGCGGCACAAAGTAGGGTGTGACCGCAAGAATCTGTGTTTTTGCAAGAATGATGCTGTTGAAGAAGCTTTCGGTGGCGACGTCTTCAACGGTGGACGGGCCGCTGTTGATGAGACGTGCGGTGACGGTTCCGGCGGGCTCGGCATGCGGAAAATATTGTTCGGTCAGCAGATTTTTCGGAGATTCCTCGGTGATGAAATACCAGTCGCGCAGGAAGGAGTATTGCAGTTCCTGTACGAGCGGGCCTTTGACTTTGAAGTGGTAGTCGCGGATGGGGCCGTTTTTATGGGTGGAGGTATTTTCGTCGTGGAGGTTGACACCGCCGAAAAAGGCCCGGGTTCCGTCGACGATCAGCGATTTTCGATGGTTGCGCAGGTTGATCTGAAACTGGCGTTTGAGTGGGTTGGCTTGCGTCCAGCCAGAGACCTTGAAATTTGGAACCCCGTGGGCTTTCAGGAAGAGTCCACCAAAGTGAGCTTTGGTTGATCCAAAGCGATCGTAGAGTAGACGTACCTGTACGCCGGCTTTGGCTTTGGCAACGAGGGCATCCATGAACTCATGGCTAATGATGTCGTTACCGATGATGAAGCTCTGAAGGTGAATATGGTGCTTGGCGCTGCGGATGGCTGCAAGCATGAGAGGATAGGCTTCGTCGCCGTTCACCAGCGGGGTGAGGCTGTTTCCGGAAAGAGCGGGGTGGTCGGGTATGAGCGCGTCGAGCGTCCGGTTGAATTCGCGCTGATATTCGTTTTCGGCAGGTGCTCCGGTAAGGTTGTGCCAGTAGGCGCGCGGCGCAGCGATTTGTGTGCCTTTACGGGTTTCGAGCAGATGTTCATCCGCAAGAAATTTGAGGTACCCCCGGTCACCGACGCGGTCGACACCGAAACTGAGGTAGAGTAGCGGGCCAATGACTGGAAACGACCATGCGATGAAAATCCATAGAATAGTCGAGCTGGCGTTGCGGCGGCGTTGCAGGCAGTGCAGGCTAACCAATGAAAATGCAATGAGATGAAGAACCCACCAGCTGAGCAGGATCGGCGGACTTTCAATCATTGCACTCATCATGTATTCAGCGCCTCTCGGAGTTCTTTTTCGTACAGGTGCGGCTCCAACAGGAAGGAATCATGGCCTTTATTGGAATGCACGGTGATGTGTTTGACCGGCACGCCGCCTTCCTCGAGTTTTTTCCGGTAGTATTCCTGTTCTTCCGGATAGAAGCAGTAGTCATCGTCAATGGTGATGATGAGGTAGCGCTGGTGGCGGCATTTTGCAAATAGGGTTGCATAGTCCGGCGCGCCGCAGTCGCGCAACAGGTGATATTCCGACCAGGCAGCGATGAGCTGCAGATAGCTGTTGGCATCAAAGCGCCGCACGAGCTTACGACCTTGGTGCAGGATGTAGGATTCCAGAGGCGTACGGACTTTGTACCATGAAAATTCATCATACTCCTGTTCCCATCGGTTCTGAGCTCGCTCTTCGATGAAGTCGAGTGAGACGAATGTCTTATGGGAGATCATACGAGCGAGAGCGAGGCCGCGCACCGGCGGTTCGTTGTCGTAATAGTCGCCGTTACGGAAGTTCGGATCGTTTTCGATAGCGAGGATCTGCTCAATGTTATGGGCGCGGATCAGCGTAGTTGGCTCGATACCGGTGGCGATAGCGATAACGCGATCGGTGATCTTAGGATAACGCGCAGCCNNCCGCCGAAATAGTTGATGCAGATGACAAAAAAACGGTTGGTATCGACGATTTTGTCCGGCCCCAGATAATCGCTCCACCAGCCGTTCTGACATTCTGTATTCCAACGTTCACCGATGCCCGGCACAGACGGATTGAAGCCGGCGGCGTGTTGCGAGCCGGACAGTGCGTGAAACAGCAGAATCGCATTGTCGCGCTTTTCGTTGAGCGTGCCGTAGGTTTC
>DINM01000053.1:0-331 GCA_002423675.1 Verrucomicrobia bacterium UBA5540 | reverse complement strand
GGTGCGAGAAGAGCTGAAGCTTTTCGATGAACTTTCGTCCGGCTTCTTCACCGTCCTTGAGTTCAAAAACCACCGTCGCGCCGCAACCGTTACTGAGCAGCTTCTTCGCAATCTTATGCGACGGATGACTGTGCAGTCCCGGATAGCGAACCCATTCGATTTCGCTCTGTTTTTCAAGGAACTTCGCAACGGCCAGCGCATTTTCGCTATGACGCTCCATACGCAGTGCGAGGGTTTCGATGCCTTGCAGGAACTGCCACGCGTTGTCGGGCGAAAGACACGCACCGAGGTTGCGCAGCGGCACCAGCCTCATCCGCAGGATGTAGGCCAG
>DINM01000104.1 GCA_002423675.1 Verrucomicrobia bacterium UBA5540 | reverse complement strand
GGTTTGCACATGATCCAGATTGACGGCGCACAGCTGGGGCACCCCATCGTCCGGGGTCAGGACCACTTCGCTCGGAATTTGGCGGATCGTCGAGGTGAGGGGAGCGACCGTGACTTCGCCCAGCACGTCTAAAATCGAGTTGCGTGTCAGAATCAGCACCGGCCGCTTCTTGTCGGGGATTTTGAACGTGTACCAACGAATCTCACCGCGCCGCATCAGTCCCCCCAGATCTGCTCATCTTCCCAATGGTCGAATTCGTCCGGCGTCACCGGTTGCCGGAGATAGCCGGCCCGGTGTTGCTGTTCCCGGGTCTGCAACTCAAGTCGCGCTAAGGCCGCGCGTAAGGCCGTGCGCGTGAACGCCGAGCGGGACTGGTCGAGCCGATCCGCCGCTCGGTCCACGGCTTGAACCAGGTCCTCTTCCAGGGTGATCTGCACGGTTCGCATGAGGGATTCTCGAGGATAGTGATATCTATCGCTATCCTAATGTCGAAATGAATAGCGATCAACACCGGTTCTGGGGTCTGTCGCCCCTTTCCCCAGCAAAGGGCAAGACAGGCCGGGTTGACCCTGAAAGCGGTGATTGTGAACGGTTCACAATGAACAGTACCGTTCATTGTGATGCAGAATTCTAGGGATCCTATTGAGGTTCTTCGACGGTTCTTGTGGAGTTAGGCGAAACTGATCAGTATCCGTTGCTTAAAGTTGACAAAGTTGCGGAAACCGTAACCCATACGTTTCACTGTTTTGATGGAATTGTTAATACCCTCGATCACGCTCGTTGTGAATCGATGAGTGAAGTAGTTTAATACGTACTCTTTCCAATCATTGAGCATATACAGAAAGTTATTCAGATGCTTGTTTTTCATTTTCTTGGCCTGTTCTATCCATTGATTTAATTTAATTTCACCTTGCTCGCGAGTCAAACGTTGATCAAAAATCGAGTGGAATTTCTCTTTATGTTGATAAATTAACTGCAGTTGAGGAGCTAGTAAAAAGGCGCGGGCGAGTTTCTTTTTCTGATCATCGTTCAAGTCCTCCACATTTTTCAGCAGCGCCCATTTCAGACGCTTAAAATCTTCTTGATCTTTAAATTGCCGGCGCAAACTTTTGCGTTCGTTATCCAGCGCTTTGTTGAGATAACCGAAAAAGCGAAATCGATCAACTACGAGGGTGGCATTCGGAAATACCGCTTTGGCAGTATTGAGGAATCCTTGCCACATATCCGAGCAGAACACTTCAATCCCTTCACACCAGTCAGTGCCTCTTTTTTTAAAGTATTCAATCAGTTTCTCTGGGTTGCGGTATTCTAAAATATCAATAATTTCAACACGTTATAAATCGACAATCACCGTTGCATAATCGCGATGCCCTTTTTTAATCGCAAATTCATCCATCCCAACGACGCGCACTTTTGAGAGAGGACGCTCGTCGATCTCTTGACGCGCACCGCGTTGGCATATTTCATTAACCGTGTGCCAAACCAGGTTTTCTTGGGCACTGATTTTTTGGATCGTGCTGGCTTTGCAACATTCATACACGTAGCGTTCATAACGGCGAGTCATTGTTCGCTTTAGATCGACAAAACTGAAACGTTCGTTAAAGTGACGATCACAATCCGGGCAATAAAACTGCCGCTGACTTAAATGTAAATACACTTCTTTACCAGTGATCGGCAAATCTCGAAATTGTCGCTCGTAGGTCTGATGAACAACGTGTCTCTTATTCAAACAATGCGGACAGAGTGCTTCTTCAAAAATAGAACCGCAATAAATATGGAGAGATTGTTCTTGCCAATCGACGCGATCCACTCGGATTTCTTTAATCCCTAAAACCTGCTCAAAAAACTCAGCTTCTGTCATCAGAGTTTACTCCTCTATTCTGCTTTATCTTTAACTCTATAAACGGGTCAAAGAAAACACAATGTACCTAAACGATATACATCTGCGTTCGGCTCCACAAGAACCGTCGAAGAACCCCTATTGAAATAAAAAATAAAATAACACGGCATAAGAATTGCTGAATTATCGTCGGGTGCTATATCCATTTTGAGCGTCTCAAAGGTCTTCAAAGCATCTAGGTTTACCAGCAGAGAGGTTAAAGATGAAAATAGAATTCGACAGTCATCAACAAGGATACACGGGCGATCTTGTGCCCAGCAATCGCGGCGCAGGCGGGCAAAAGCATTATGTTTCACCGAAAGTCAACCCCGCCATGAGCAGTTTGTCTTCCTTGCCCTTCACGGGAACCATGTTCCAGCCGTTGGCGCCCTTTGTCGTATTGAAGGCGAGCGTCAGCACTGATTTTGCCAAGACCTTCGAATGGGAGGGCGCTACGCCAGTGGCCGGCGCCCCTCACAAGGCGCAAGTTTCTCGTTTGATCCCTGGACATTTTCACGTCAAAATCAACAATAAATCCAGCGGTAAGATTGAAGATGAGTTGCACCTATGGGTTGTTTGGTGTGACATTACCTCGAAAACCACCCCGAATGAGACCGGCGACCAGGGAACCTTTTTTCTCGTGAAAATGGGCTATGAATTTACGCACACGATCAAGCCCGCCACCCTCATTACCGCGATTGATCGTCCGGATCTGTCCGGCGCCAATACCACCTCCGTACCCCCGGCGGGAGGAAAAAACTATGCGGGCAACGCGCTCTCGGGAGGCGCTACCAAAAAATGGGATAGCTCCCGAAGAATCCGACAAAAGACGCTGAATCCGTCGAGTGTAGCGCTACCAGGAGACGCTTCTTTTCACGATAATTTCCATAACTTTCCCAGCGTGTCGGATGGCGATGGCCGTCCTGGCGGCGCCGGCGCCATTTCCTTCAGAGACTGGCTGGTGGCCGGTAACGACGATGCCGGCGTCGGTGATGAGGACAACAATCCCTACACCGCGCCCCATACCGGAAAGCTCTGGGGCATCGATACCCCCTCTCGGGGCATTCTTCATTCCGCCGGCGCCGATGGGAATACCGTCGAATGGCGTTTGCATTTCCAGGAATTTGCCCGATTGGAGATCAACGGTAAATGGTATTTGATCTCCGATTTTTATCCTTGGCGTGTACATTACAAGCTGAAGAAAGTCAGCGGCAAGTGGAAAGACAATGGCAGTAGCAGAGCGACCGATAACAATGGGTTCTAGAGCATGCGATTGCTCTGAAAGACGCTAAATAGGTATCGTCGTGACAAGCGAGAAAAACGCATTGGTGCTAAATCTGTTGATCGTAACCGCCCTTGTATTCACCCTAGAGACGGGAGTTCCTCAAGTCATGGCTCAAGAAATCCGCAAATCGGAGCTTGCTGCATTGCATAACGCCTCTGGCGCTGCGCTGGAAACGATTGTTGAAAACTACCGTGGGCAACGTCAAATCGATGTTCAGGAACTCATGAACATCCTCATCAGCCAGGAAGACACGCTGAAGAACCGTCAGAGAATCGAAACCCAAAGCCGGGAGTGGTTCGCCATCACTCTGCTGGGTGATCTCCGATCCAGTACGGCTGCGCCCCTGCTCATCCAGTTGATNNATTCTTCTTATTCGCTCATTTCCAATGAAAGCGCTCCTGATTGGTTCTCTTTCCCGGCGGCGGTCGCCTTGTCGAAGATCGGCATGCCGGCGGTGGAGCCTCTCCTGGACCTAGCGCGGGTGTCTTCGCCGACCAGCACGGCTTTTCATCTGAGCGCCCTCACCCTCGAAGCGATTCTTAGTCCGGAACTGGCCGTGGTTGCCGTGGAGCAGTATGCTCGACAGTATCCTGATTTTTCTCATAATGATCGTCTGACTGTTTTGACGAATCTAATTCAAGAGGGCCACCAACGCTGGTCGGCCAACCGCGCTGCCGATTTTTCACAGGATTAAGTGGTCGAGTAGCCCTGTACCTGGTTGAGAAGTTCTGTGGCCACGAAATTGCGCTCGAGTGCGCCAAGTCACTCATGGTGACACCGCCGNNGCGCGCCAGTGCAGAAAGTGGCCTCGGCGGTTGGTTACGAAGGTAGCGCCTACTTCCGGGGCATCTTCAAACGTCATACTGGAATGACACCCAGCGAGTACCGCAGTCGCTTTGGACCGCTCGTCATCAGCAGTGGCGAGATGAGGGATTGAGGAACACAAAAGCTGTGAACGCCTTCGCCTCCATAGTGCAGGCCCGACCTGGCCCGGTCTTTGGCCGACCGGTTCATCCGTGGGCTAGCACCCTTCGATTGCGGCCCGTGCTCCTCATGGCCTTCGGATTCCACCCGCGTTCGTTGGGGAATCAACGAGTAAGCCAACGAACGAAACGTTCGTAAGATGGGTAGGGCACGCAATGCGTACCCTNNCCCGACGAGCAGGGAAAAAATATCGCTTGGCCGTTGGGAGCCTTGCACGTGTCGGCCGCGAGCGAATATGCGAAGCGCAGAGGCTATGAAGCCGTCGTCCTCGATGTAGCCGGCCAGCCGCAAAGCCAGGAGAGTCCGCAGGCCAAAGCGGCTCTGAAAAAGTTCTTTGAGGACCCGGCCGTTTGCGCGTTTTATGGCTTTTCGGGTGGCGGCTACAATTTGCGGCATATCCTGGATCGTTTGGCGTCGCACGACCCGGACGCCCTGCACCGCATTGATTTGATTGTGGTGCTGGGTGCGCCGTTGCAGCCTAAGGCGGCGTATGAGGCGTCTAAATACAACCCGGTGGCCAGAAAGAAAGTCCACCCCGCACAGTGGGAGGATGCCCGATGGGAGGTCGTCTACGGGACCAATCCGCCCGCAAAATGGGCGTTGCCGAAAGGCGTGCCAGAAGGCACCGGCAAGCACATGTTCGGTCCGGAATGGCTGCTCGCCGGAATGCCGACAGGTTGATAGCAAGATGGGACTCATGAGGAGGGGTAAACCCAACAGTGACACTGGTGGCGAATTCTCCTGGGTGGTTCACGCTGCGCCTTGAAGGGCGGCAAACCGCGAACAACGGGTCGGAGCTATGGGTGTCCCCGCCCACCACTCACCGACTCGAATCAGGTTAATCGCGACGGCAGTGACCCGGTGTTGTAGTTGGGTTTTGGCCAGTCCGATGTAGCGACACCGTCGCAGGCCACAGCGCCGAATGGCTTGCTCGTGGGTACTTTCAAC
>DINM01000069.1:347-9703 GCA_002423675.1 Verrucomicrobia bacterium UBA5540 | reverse complement strand
CGAACTCCTGCTGGGTTTCCCCCCATAAATGCATTCCCTCGCCGAAATCAATTTCGAACCCCGCCGTCCGGGCCAGCAGCCGCAGGTATTCAATAATGTATCCTGTCGGGCGTCCGTCCTGCACCTGCTCAAAAGCCGGCGATCCGTGAGAACACTGCGTATGAATTACCGGATGCGCCTTCAAAAACGCCTGTTCGTCCGATGTTAACTTCAACGCGGCCGAACAGAAAAACGGAAATAAGAGAATGATCCACAGAATTCGCATGTGCCTTGCATACCGGATTTTTCCAGACATTGGAAAATTTTTTCTGAAAATTTAAAAACGCATTTAAGGCTGACGCAATGTGTGTCTGGCCGGCAGGAACGGATAGCACAGATGCCGGACGGCGCTCATTCTCAGCCCTGAAGTCTCCCATTGTTACCAGCGACCCCGTCTTGCAACCTTTCCATTTGATCTCTATGCTATGATCCATACTGCAAGTTGGGAGAAAACCCGGGTTTTATTCGCGGGTTTTTCCTTATCATGCAGTCTGCAGAACGACGAACTGTTTACCTCCGGACGAGAGTTAAAAAAGCGGCATAAAATATTTTCAGTTATGAGTCCTCAATCAAATACATTGCCCGTGAATCTATTGCTGTCCGGCCGTCCCTGCCTAGTGGTCGGCGGCGGCAAGGTGGCTCTGCGAAAAACCGGCCATCTGCTGGAGGCGGGAGCCTGTGTGACAGGGATTGCGCCTGAATTCTGCGAAGAGTTTTTTGCGCTGGACATCACCCGTATTGCACGGGCCTTTGACCCCGCCGACGTTGACGGTAAAGTGCTTGTTTTTGCCTGTACAAATGATCGCTACGTTAACCGACAGGTGCTGGACGCCTGCCGCGAACAAAATATTTTATGCGGCTGTGTTGATGGCAACTGGGCGCAGAGCGATTTCACTACGCCCGCCATCAGTCGCCACGGGAGTCTCATGCTGACCGTTTCCACCGGCGGACATTGCTGCCGCCAGGCGAAACTGGTCAAAAACAATCTGGCCAAACATATTGAAATGGTCGAAACCGCTGACCTCGTTGTGGTGGGAACAGACCACCGGCACATGAATATAGAAGAACGCGAGCTGTTTCATCTGACCGGCCCGCGATTCGACCGAACCGGCTGGATGATTATGCAACTGTGGGGAATTCATGAGTTCATGATCCTTAACACCTGCAACCGCGTGGAGCTGATCGCCGTGTCATCCAAGGAAACCATCACTAACGGAATCCTTCGCCATTTCCTCGGATTCGATAAACTGAAGGACGATAAATTTTATCTCAAACACGGTGCAGATGCCTTCGACCACCTCTGCATGGTCTCCGCCGGAATGTTGTCGCAAACTCCCGGTGAAAGCCACATTGCCGCGCAGATCAAAGAATCGCTTGCCGAAGCGCAACAGCGTGGCTGGGNNAACATGATGCAGGAATGGGTCTCTTCATTTTTACATGTATCCAAACACATTCAGACTAAAGTTGCGCCGATGCTTCGCAACGAAGAGATCGAAAATCTCACGCTGAACTATCTTCAGGCGCACGATTCGAACCTCTCGAAAAAAACCGTCATGATTTTCGGTGCCGGGCAGATTGGACAGGCTCTCCTCAAAGAATGTTTTTCAGTGTTTGGAAAGATTATCTGGAGCTACCACAAAAATAAGCCTGCGGTTTCCAAGGATTGGAAAAACAAAGTTCAGCTCTGCACCTTCAACGATTTCAAAGACCGCTTGGCGGAAGCGGATGTGATTATCAGTGCCACGGAAGCCCCATGGCATGTGTTGCATCACGGGCACGCTCCGTTTTTCAACCAGCAGAAGCCCGTGTGTCTGATCGATCTCGGCATGCCGCGGAACATTGAACCTGCGCTGGGCGGGCTGTCGCCGGAACTGCATCTTGTGGATCTCGACGGACTCAAAGACTGGCACCGTACCGAAATTACGGAAATGGAGGAAGTGCTTCACCGTTGCCATGGCATCATCGCAGAGCATCAGGAACAGTATGAACGAATCATCAAACGTTTTCAGGGTGGGAACCCGCAATAGTCCACTAGCTCTCTGGCAGACCCGGCAGGTGATTGATCTCTTTGATGAGATTCTTGCAGGGTTCCAATGCTTGGAAAAAAAGAGCAAGCCGCAACGCAGTTGCTTCCAATGTTTGGAAATTGCGACACCTGGTGATACCGATCGCACCACCGACCTGCGCGAAAGCCCTTCCGATTTTTTCACCCGAACTCTCGACGAAGCGCTGCTGAGCGGCGAAATCGACTTCGCCGTTCACAGCGCCAAGGATCTGCCTGATCCGGTTGCGGAGGGACTCGACTGGTTTTGGCTTCCTGATTCCGGCGACCGTCGCGACGTGCTGATTGGCTCATTGGATCCGAAAGTCATTGGCGTCAGCAGCGACCGCCGGGCCGCTTATGCGACAAAAAGATTTCCCCGTGCAAAACAATTGCCGATCCGCGGAAATATTGAAAAACGCATTCAACAGCTCGACGACGGAAAATTTGATCTGCTAATCATGGCGGGCGTGGCGCTTCAACGACTCGGACTCGAAGATCGCATCACGGAATGGATTCCGCTCGAAGAGCTCGAAACGCACGAGGCTCAGGGCGCGCTGGCCGTTACTTTCCGCAAAAGCGATCCGCGCATGATGGCTATTCGCAGTCTCTTTGTCAAAAGTGCCGTCTTTGTCGGCGCGGGTGTATGTGAAGGACATTGCACACTCGCCGGCCTGCGCGCATTGCAAGCTGCCGAGGTCTGCCTCTATGATGCGCTCATAGACGATTCACTGCTGAACTATCTTCCCGGGAATTCTCGAAAAATTTATGTCGGTAAACGTCTCGGCGCTCACTCGCAACCGCAGGATGAAATTAATCAACTGCTGTGCAATTACGTCCGTAAAGGATATCGCACGGTGCGACTCAAAGGCGGCGACGCCGGAATCTTTGGTCGCCTCGCCGAGGAAGTGGACGCGCTCGAAGAACTGGGGCTCGCCAGTCGTGTTCTGCCCGGCATCAGCGCCATGCAGACTGCTGCGTCCGACACCGGTATTCTACTCACACGCCGCGGAGTCGCCTGCGGTTTTTCGGTCATGACTCCGCGCCTGCAAGGCGGGGGAGTCAGGCCGGTCAATTCGGATGCCCGAGCGGCATTGCCGACGGTCTTTTTCATGTCGATCCGCATTGCCGCAGATTTGGCGACGGAGCTGATCGCCGACGGCATGCCCGGTCAAATGCCCTGCGCATTCATTTTTGAAGCCGGATCCGATCGCGAAACTGTTTTGCGTGGAACCCTGAAAAAACTTCCTGAAGTCGACGAGGCAACCCGCAAGTTAGCGGGACTGTTCATTGTCGGCGACATTGCCCGTTACGGATTTGATCAGACTCTCGGTGCGCTCGGTGGACAACGCGTCCTGATTACCTGTTCCAATGCGCTGGTGGATNNCATCAAACTGGAGCCAATTTTCCAATGTTTGGAGAAATATGTGCAGGTCGGGTCATCCGGCTTCCAAACATTGGAAACGTTTGACTGGATCGCGCTGACCTCTCCGTCTGCCGTACGCTGTTTTCACGAACTGCTGCTCAAAGAAAAATGTGATCTTCGAAAATTGCCGAAAATTATGAGCGTCGGCTCCGGTTCCGTGCGGGCATTGCAAAAGATCGGACTGGGGTGTGATCTCATTCCCGAAAGCGATTTCAGCGGGGCTGGTCTGCTTAAAGCCGCGGGGCGGCTCGTTAAAGGGCAGAGAATTCTACGACTCCGTTCGCAAAAAGCCGGGCCGGAGCTGGCGGCCGGCTTGCGCGCCGCCGGTGCGGAGGTGACCGATTGTGTTCTTTACGAAAATAAGATTGTGAGGTATGCCGAGCAACCCGTATTCGATACTGCTTATTTTGCCAGCGCCTCGGCGGTTGAATCGTTTGTTGAACAGTGGGGTGCTGATGCGTTGAAAAATAAAACAATTCTCGCCATTGGTCGGCCGACACAAGCGGCCTTGAAATCTGCAAGATTAACCGCCACCGTTATCGGAGAAATGGCGTCTGTTGAAAAAAGCATTCGCGCTTTAGCCGTTTATGAAGTGACCCGGAGAATTACCCATGTTTCCTGAAACACGTTTGAGAAGACTGCGCCGGACAGAAGGGCTGCGCAAGATGCTGGGTCAGCCGCTGCCGGGACCGGAAAAGTTTATCTGGCCGGTTTTTCTACGTGAAGGCAAAGGCGTTGACGAACCGATTTCCGCCATGCCCGGTCAGTCGCGCATGAGCGCGGATGTTCTGCTCAAAAAGCTCGAACCGGTGGTCGCAAGCGGAGTCGGCGGCGTACTGCTGTTCGGGCTGACCGATCCGTCGAAGAAAGACACGAAGGGTTCAGAAGCCTGGAATGACAAAGGCGCGGTTCAGCTGGCCATCCCGCTGATTAAAAAAGCATTTCCTCAACTGACGGTTTTTACCGATGTCTGCCTTTGCGCTTATACCGATCATGGACACTGCGGTCCGCTGAATAAAGCCGGCGAAGTGGACAATGATGCAGCACTTTCTTTTTTGCAGAAGGTGGCTGTTTCGCACGCTCAAGCAGGTACCGATTGCGTCGCGCCGAGCGCGATGATGGACGGACAGGTTCTTGCGATCCGCGAAGCACTCGACAATGAGAAGCTTACCGATACGCTGCTGATGAGCTATTCCACCAAGTTTGCTTCGTCTATGTACGGTCCGTTTCGTGAAGCGGAGCAATCGGCCCCCGGCAAGGGCGACCGACAGGGTTATCAAACGTCGTACAGTGATTTGCGCACCGCACTGCGAGAATCGGAACTCGATGAAGACGAAGGCGCGGACATTCTGATGGTTAAACCGGCGTTGATGTATCTTGACGTCATTCATCAGTTGCGCGAATCCACGGATTTGCCGGTTNNTGCTGATTGCGCAGGCCGAGCGCGGTTGGGGCGATTTGCGTTCGCTGGTTCGCGAAAATATGGCAGCGCTTCAACGATCCGGAACCGATATTTTTATTTCTTACTGGGCCAACCGGTACAATGAACTGTTAAAGGATTAGATACGTGAATTCGAATAATTGGTTTAGCAGGGCTCTTCATGTAATCCCCGGTGGAGTGAACAGTCCGGTACGGGCTTTTAACGCCGTCGGCGGCGATCCGATTTATGTGACGAAAGGAAAAGGTGCGCGGATTACAACGGTTGAAGGCCGTGAACTGATCGATTTTTGCGGATCGTGGGGGCCGCTGATTCTCGGTCATGCCCGTCCGGAAGTGATCGAAGCGGCTTGTGCCGCTGCACGCGGCGGGATGACATTCGGCATCAACACGCCGCGCGAGGTGGAATTTGCCGAACTTCTCTGCGCGCAGGTTTCGTCGATAGAGCAGGTGCGCTTTGTGAATTCCGGAACCGAAGCGGTGATGAGTGCCCTGCGGCTGGCACGCGGTTTTACCGGCCGCCGCCGCATTATTAAATTTNNTGACGGCGACGTTTTTCTTCCGGCTTACAATGACAAAGAAGCCGTCTCCAGAATTGTAGATGAATACGGGGATGAGTTGGCGGCAATTATCGTGGAACCGGTCGTCGGAAATATGGGGCTGGTTCTGCCGCAGGACGGATTTCTAGAACATCTTCGGGCGGAATCCAGTCGTTGCGGTGCGCTGTTGATTTTTGACGAAGTGATCACGGGCTTTCGTTTTGGTCCGACATCGTACGGAACATTAAAAGGAATCGCACCCGATTTGACCTGTCTCGGGAAAATCATTGGCGGCGGCATGCCGCTGGCCGCGTTCGGCGGGAGGCGCGATGTGATGCAACGTCTTGCGCCGGTCGGCGACGTTTATCAAGCCGGAACGCTCAGTGGTAATCCGGTCGCCGTGGCCGCCGGAATGAAAACGGTAGAACTTTTGATTGCGAACAATCCGTATCTTCGGATTTCCAAACTAGGGAAAAAACTGGTCGAAAGTTTCCAAGGGTTGGGACTTTTTGTTTCTCAGATTGGCGGACTCTTCACGCCATTTTTCTGCAACGGGCCGGTGCGCAATCTGGCCGATGCCAGGCAGTGTGATACACAGGCATATGCCNNTGAATGCGCGTTTATTGGCGCGGCGCATACGGCGGAGGATATGGATGCCTTCATCGCTGCGGCAAAGGAGTGTCTCGCATGAAGCGGTGGGGCATGATTGTTCTGCTGAAGCAAACGCCTGCGGCAACCGGTACGCCTGAGTGCGGCGTGATTCTCTTTTCACCATGGTTGAACCTGAGGTTTCTGAATGTGTTTTTCGTATTCGAGAAAGAGAAGAGATAAAAATAGCGCACAGTTTTTCCAATGATTTGGGAAGAAATCTGTGTCGTGACGCAGTCGCTTCCAAACCTTGGAAAAGCTAAGGCTTCAGTAGCAGGAGCGGGATGCTGATTTTATGTTTGAGGCTTTCGGAGACGCTACCGAAGAGAAAGTCGCCGAAAAATTTATGACCGTGCGTTGCCATGGCGACCAGATCGTAATCACCGGTTTCAATTTCTTTAAAAATTTCTTCGTCCGGTTCGCCTTCGCGGATGATGGAGTTGATCTGAATGTTCTGAGCGCGCAGGGTTTCGCAATGGTCTTTCAGACAGACTTCGGTTTGCTCACGCAGCGTGCGGCGCTGGTCGATCGTATGGGCGTGTATTACGTGTAGCAGGCAGACTTCGGCCTGGTTCTGGATGGCCAGCGGAGTAACGTGCTGAATGATGGCCTGATCCACCGGCGAGCAATCGATGGTGACGAGGATTTTTTTGTAGACTTGCATATCAGTTTTCTCCGGCGAGCGTTGAATAGAGCAGATAGAGATTCAGCGCGATGACAATGGCGGAGATGATCACCGCCGCAATAAATTCACCCGTGCCGCTGCGGAAGTTGCCCATGACCTTGCGGCTGCGGCAGAGGATCAGCAGCGGGAGCAGGGTGAACGGTAGCTGGATACTCAATACCACTTGACTGAAGATCAGAATTTTGAAGGTATCCATGCTGAGCAGAATGATGATGAACGACGGAACGGCGGTCGCGAAAACGGCGATGCGGTAAAGCAGGCTTCGCGGATCTTCCGGTTTGCCGAGAAATCCGGTGATTACGTTGGCCTCAGCCATCGACGAGGTAATCGAGGAACCGACGCCGGCGAAGACGAGTGCGATAGCGAAGAGCAGTCCCGCTAGCGGCCCGGCCAGCGGCTTCAATGTTTCCGATGCCTGTTCGATACTGGTGACGATGACATGGTTTCGCGAAAAAACAGCGGCGGCCACAATGATCATGGCGGAATTGACGATCCAGCCCAGTACCATGGCCGTCAAGGTGTCGAACTTTTCATATTTCAGAAGCGTCATTTTCTCTTCTTCCGAAGCACCCCATTTGCGGCTGTGGATGACGTTTGAGTGCAGAAAAATATTATGCGGCATCACCACGGCTCCGAGGATCGCCATTGCCACATAAATGCTGCTTCGGTTGACGTGAGGAATAATCAGTGACGGTGCCAGCACGGCCCAGTCGGGTTTCACGATAAAAACTTCAACCGCGTAGCAGCAGGCAATGATGCCGAGGAAGCCGACGATGATTGCTTCGAGCCGGTGATAGCGCTGGCTGACAATCAGGAAAATTTCCAGAAAGACTGTCAGTAGAGCACCCGCCCACAGCGGCAGGCCGAACAGTAGGTTGAATCCGATGGCGCCTCCGATCAGCTCTGCCACATCGGTGGCAACGCAGGCCAACACAATCGTCAGCCCCAGAAAGGCGGAGACTGGTGCGGAGAAGCGTTCACGAATATTCACGGCTAGAGATTTGCCGGTGGCGATGCCCAGCTTGGCGGCCATATGCTGAATTACAATCAGCATCAGGGTGCTGAGAGTGATCACCCATAGCAGGTCATAGCCGAACTTTGAGCCGCCTTCGATATTAGTGGCCCAATTGCCGGGATCGATAAAACCGACCGTTACGAGAAATCCGGGCCCGAGAAAAGTTAGAAACTGTTTGAGGGAAAATCCTTTTTTTACAACGTCGAAAGAGGTCATGAGCCGATTTATAACAAAGGTTTGTTGTTTGCGTGACGTTTTTTAAGGAATATTTTGTTCTCTAAGTAGAAGAAATTCATAGGCTGTCATGCAATGGCCTTGCGCCGGGCGGCGGTTGCGGGTAAAAAAGCGGCTCAATCACGGGAAAAACGATGAGTATTCAGCCAAATAGAGAGGTTTTTCGGGAAAAGGCAAAACAGGGGAACTTGATTCCGGTCTGGAAGGAAATTCTAGCCGATCAGGAAACCCCGGTTTCCGCCTATGAGCGGGTGCGCACTTTCCTGCGCGAAAAAGATCATGCCTCACATACCTGGATGCTCGAAAGCGTCGAAGGCGGCGAACATATCGGCCGCTACTCCTTCATCGGCGGCAATCCGCGCGCTATCCTCCGTGCCCGGGGCGCGGTGACAGAAATTACTGAAGACGATGCCCATCGCGAAGTACGCAACGCCGATCCGCTCGACGTACTCAAAGAGTTTATGAGCCGCTATCAACCCGTCTGCGATCCGGCACTGCCGCGTTTCATCGGTGGGGCCGTCGGCTTTCTCGGCTACGATATGATTTCCGTTTTTGAGCCGCGCGTGCCGGTGATCAAAGAAGACGTTATCGGCAATCCTGACATGGTCATGATGGTTACCAATGCCATTATCATCTTTGACCGCGTCAACCACACCATGAAAGTGGTCGCCAACGCGTATGTGGATGGCGACCTGGATAAAGCCTATGACGAAGCGCTGACCGAAATCGACGAACTGTGCAAAGCGCTGATGCAACCGGTGAACCGTGTACTGATTGACGCGCACCTTGATGTGGAGCAGGTCATTCCGGAATCAAACATGACTCTTCCGGAATACCGCGCGATGATTGAAAAAGGGAAGGAATACATCCGTGCCGGCGACATCATTCAGGTTGTACTTTCGCAACGGTTTGAAGTGGAGAATACGGCGGACTCGTTGGATGTCTACCGCGCGCTGCGCGCGATCAATCCGTCACCGTATATGTTCTGTCTCGACTTGGCCGAAAGCGCGCTGGTCGGTTCCTCGCCCGAAGTCCATGTGCGCTGCGAAGACCGTCGTGTAGAGTTGCGCCCGATTGNNTTTCCCGCCGGAACCGTCAGCGGCGCGCCCAAAATCCGCGCGATGGAAATTATCGCTGAACTTGAGAAAACCAAACGCGGTCCATACGCCGGTGCGGTGGGCTATTTCAGCTTCGACGGAAATCTTGACTCGTGCATTACCATTCGTACCGTCGTGCTCGACAAAAATAAAGCCTATGTCCAGGCTGGCGGCGGCATCGTCGCCGACTCCGT
>DINM01000069.1:0-204 GCA_002423675.1 Verrucomicrobia bacterium UBA5540 | reverse complement strand
GCCAATTCTGCATAAAGGTGAAAGTGTCTTTAAAGGGCTGCCCAGCCCGTTCAATGCTACGCGCTATCATTCGCTGCTCGTCGAGCGCGAAAGCCTGCCAGCCTGCCTGAAAATCACGGCGGAAACGGCCGAGGGGGAAATCATGGGGCTTCAGCACACGGATTATCCGGTGCATGGTGTCCAGTTCCATCCCGAATCCATCCT
>DINM01000100.1:4890-5307 GCA_002423675.1 Verrucomicrobia bacterium UBA5540 | reverse complement strand
CCGCTCTTCTTTACCAAGCGGTAACCAGCGTACTGACCACTTTGCGGGCCAGATCGTGCGCCGCTCCGGGAAGTCCGCTGCGCTTTGATGACGTCAGATCCGCAACATACGGAAACTCAACCTCTCCGTGCAAATTCGGATTTTCGAGAATCACCTCATCCGTTCCGGCCCGGGCCAGAACCGCAGAGCCATACAACATCATGCGATATTCCGCAGCCAGCGAATCCTGACGACGGTTATACGCCAGCGCATTCAGATCAAAGCGCGTCAACGTCACGGTCAGCATCGCATCGGCTTCCGCCTTAGAACGAACCTCGAGACGGCCATCCATCTGCAGTTCGGCGCGTAAGGCTTTTTCCACCGCGACTTCGATTGAAGGCTCGTCGGTCTTATTGATGACCGAAAGACTGACCGTCT
>DINM01000100.1:233-4874 GCA_002423675.1 Verrucomicrobia bacterium UBA5540 | reverse complement strand
CCGTTGTGCAAGACACCCAGACTGAACTTTCCGCCCTCGCCGCCGCTCATCCCGACACGTACGCCCTCATCGTCCGCAGCGAAAAAGTCACCGCCGAGCTGATCGACGCCCTTCCCTCCCTGAAAGTCGTCATCCGCGCCGGAGCCGGTTACAACACGATCGACACCAAACACGCGCGACAGAAAAAAATCGACGTCATGAACACTCCCGGCGCCAATGCCAATGCCGTCGCCGAAGAAGTCATTGCACTCATGCTGGCTGATGCCCGCCATCTGATCGCCGCCGACGCCTCGACCCGGACCGGCGCATGGGAAAAATCAAAATTCATGGGCCGGGAAGTCACCGGAAAGACCGTCGGAATCGTCGGACTCGGCGCGATCGGCAGACTGGTCGCCAAACGCCTCAGCGGTTTTGAATGCAAAATCCTGGCCTTCGATCCCGTTCTTTCCGAAGAAGCCGCCGCACGTATCGGCGCCAAACTCGTTTCGCTGAAGGATCTTTTCGCACAGAGTGACTACGTCTCGCTCCACATCCCTGAAAACGAGCACACCAAAGGCCTCATCAACAAAGATCTCTTCAGCGTCATGAAAAAAGGCGCAACCATCGTCAACTGCGCCCGTTGCGGCGTCGTCAACGAAGCCGACCTGCGCGCCATCAAAGCAGAAAAAGGCCTGCGCTTCCTCAACGATGTCTATCCAAAAGATGCCGAAGGACCGAAAACGGTAACGGACATCGCCGACATCATGCTCCCGCATCTTGGCGCATCCACCAAAGAAGCTAACTTCAACGCCGCACAGCGCTCGGCTGAACAACTAATCGACTTCGACAGCAAGGGCGTCACCTCCTATATCGTCAACCGCGACATTCCGGAAGGCCTCGATGAAACGTACGCGGAACTCACCTATACCATCGCCACGCTGGCCCGTGCCATGATCGGCGGCGACACCAAACTCAACCGGATTGAAACCAGCTTCTACGGCGACCTGCGGAAATTCGGTAATTGGCTCGCCGTGCCGGTTGTCTGCGCCCTTAGCGACGAATTCGACCGCTCGATGGATCCGAAAGCCGCCGTCGCATTCCTTCAGGACATGGGCATCGAATACTCCGTCCGCGAAACCGACGAAACCAAAGGCTACGGCAACTCCATCACCATCGACCTGATGGCCAGCATCGACAAAGACAACCTGCGCCGCATCAGCGTGCGCGGAACGGTCGCTGAAGGCGTCATGATGATCTCACGCATCGGCAATTTCGACAAACTCTACTTCGAACCGAGCGGGCACCTTGCCCTCTTCACATACATGGATCGCCCCGGTGTTCTCAGCGAAATCGCCGGTGCCATGGCCAAAGAAGGCATTAACATCGACGACGTACGCAACCCGCACGACAAGAGCGGCGAGCGTTCCATCGCGATTTTGAAAGTCAGCCAGCCGGTTTCTGAGAAGGTTCTTGCCAAAGTTGCCGGAAAGATTGAAGCCATCAACTTCTGCGCCGTTTCATTTTAACCTGAACATTTCGGCGCAGCGGCTGTCTCTCTTTTCCGGATCAACACGAAAGGAATAGAAACTCATGGTCAAAGGTATTTTCTGCATAGCCGTTATGCTTCTTCTCTGCAGCTCGTGCGTCAGCCGCTCCATCACCACGGATGCCGGATTTGACACCGCCGGAAGCAACGGAAAAGTTACGACAACCAAAACGGTCTGGTTCTGGGATAAGGATTTCAACAATCCCTAATTGTCCGTGGTTCCCGTTTTTCCAAACCTTGGAAAAAATTCTTCCAAGGTTTGGAAAATCTACCCCTGAAGAGAAATGAGCAAAGGCTCTTCGATCGCATCGACGATCCATTTAAGGAAGCGTGCGCCGTCGGCACCGTCAATAATTCGATGATCGTAGGAGAGCGACAGCGGCAAACGAAAGCGTTTTTCTCCCCCGCTGGCGGAGGCTTCCCAACAGGCGCGCCCCGTGCCGAGAATGGCAACCTCCGGTGAATTGATGATCGGCGTGAAGAATGATCCGCCGATCCCGCCAAGATTCGTGAAGGTGAAGGTTCCGCCCTTCATGTCTTCCGGCGCGATTTTCCCGTCGCGGGCTTTCTGCGCCAATGCCCCCAGCTCCAGCGCGAGCTCAACCATATTCTTTTTGTCGCCGTCGGCGATGACCGGAACAAGCAGCCCTTTGGGCGTGTCCATAGCGATGCCGATGTTGAAATAATCTTTATAAAGAATTTCTGCCTTTTCGGGATCAATACTGCAGTTAAATTTCGGATGCACTTTGAGCGCGGAAGCGATGATTTTGATGAGAATCGCCGTCATCGTCAGCTTGGCACCGACGGCCTCCGCCTTGGGCGCAAAGTGTTTACGCAGGGCTTCGAGCTTGGTGATATCGGCCATGTCGTGCTGCGTGACATGCGGAATGGTGGCCCAGCAATGGGCCATGTGATGCATGGTGGCTTTGCGGATTGCGCTCATTTTTTCGATCCGCGTCACCGGTGCGTTCTTTTTCGGGGCGGGTGCGCGGCTGTTCAGCAAGCTTTCGCGGGCAAAGGCTTTGACATCCTCTTCGCTGATGTGGCCGTCCGGATCCGAAGCGGAAACCTCGTGCACATTCACTCCCAGTTCGCGCGCGAGACGGCGAACATTCGGCGCAGCGGAAACGGCCTTATGCGTGCCGATTTTTGATTGCTGATTTTCGACAACCGGTTCAGGAGCTTTTTCCACAGCGGCCGGCTCCGGCTCTTTCACCGGCTCGGGTTTGGGCGCTTCTTTCGCCGGCTCCGGTTTTTTGACTTCAGCTTCTTTAACCGGCTCCGGCTTGGGTTCAGGTTTCTTTTCCGGCTTCTGTTCTTTGGCTTCTGCCTTCTGTTCTCCGGCTTCGATCTCTGCCACGAGATGACCGGATTTTACGGTGTCGCCGACCTTCACAGGAATGGCTTTGATCACGCCCGCCGCCGGCGAAGGAATTTCCATGGAGGCTTTGCCTGCTTCGAGTTCCAGCAGCGTCTGGTCTTTGCGAACGGTGTCGCCCACTTTGACCGGAATGTTGGTGATGTCGCCGGACTCAATGTTTTCGCCCAGCTCAGGAAGTTTAAATTTGATGATCATGTTCAAGCTCCCAATGGATTCGATTTGTTTCTGTTGATTTCAAGTGCGGCATCGTCCATTCCCAGCGAAGCGAGAACGGCTTNNGGTTGCGTCGACTTCAAAATGCTCGCGCAATGCATCGCGTCCGTCGCTGCGACCGAATCCGTCGGTTCCGAGCACCGTGAGGTCTCCCGGAATCCATTTGGCCAGCGAGGCGGGCAGCACTTTCATATAATCGGAAGCGGCGATGACCGGGCCCTTCTCTTTCTCCAAGCATTGGAAAATATAGGGCTTCTTTTTTTCGCCATTTGATGAGCGCACATTCGTACGATCCGCATCCAGCGCGTCGTTGAGCAGATTTTTGTAGCTGGTGACCGACCAGATATTGGTTTCGACACCGAATTTTTCTTTGAGCATATCGGCAGCCTGAACAGCTTCGTTCAGGATCGAACCGCTGCCGAGGATCTGGGCCTGCGCTTTTTTCGAGCCGCGGAATTTATAAATGCCTTTCAAGATGCCCTCTTCAGAGCCTTTGGGCATCGGCGGCTGGGCATAGTTTTCGTTCATCAGGGTGATGTAATAATAGATCTGCTCGTTTTCGATATACATGCGCCGAATGCCGTCTTTGATGATAACGGCGAGTTCATAGGCATAGGCCGGATCGTAGGCAACGAGATTAGGCACCGTAAGAGCCATCACGAGGCTGTGTCCGTCCTGATGCTGAAGCCCCTCACCCGCCAGCGTGGTGCGCCCGGCGGTTGCACCGAGCAGGAAACCTTTGCAGCGGGCGTCGCCCGCCAGCCACGCGAGGTCGGCGATGCGCTGGAACCCGAACATTGAATAGTAAATGTAAAACGGAATCATGTTGATGCCGTGGTTGGCGTAGGCCGTACCCGCCGCAAGGAATGAGGAGAACGCACCGGCTTCAGTGATGCCTTCCTCGAGAATCTGTCCGTCGTGAGCCTCTTTATAGTAGAGCAGATTGTCTGCATCGACCGGCTCATAGAGCTGACCGGGACGGGCATAGATGCCGCACTGGCGGAAGAGCGCGTCCAGCCCGAAAGTACGAGCCTCGTCGGGTACGATCGGCACGATGAGTTTGCCCACGTTGATGTCCTGAAGCATTTTGCTGAGCAGGCGGACAAAGACCATCGTGGTGGAGACCGGACGTTCAGAGCCGCCGTCGAACTCCCCAAAAATTTTATCGGAAGGCATCGGTACCGGCGTGTAGTCCGNNGTCCGTGCTGCGGGCGGGAACAAAACTGCCCAGCTCCGCACGGAGCTTCATCAGGTACTTGATTTCGGGGCTGTCATCCGGAGGACAGTAAAACGGCACGCTGTCGATTTCTTCATCCGAAATCGGAATGCCGAAGCGGGTGCGGAATTCGCGCAAGGCCTCCTCTCCCATTTTTTTCTGTGAATGGGTGATGTTCTGCCCCTCGCCTGCCGCGCCGAGACCGTAGCCTTTGACGGTTTTGGCCAGGATGACGGTCGGTGAGCCTTTGTGTTCCGAGGCGGCTTTATAGGCGGCATAGACTTTGACCGGATCGTGCCCGCCGCG
>DINM01000100.1:0-223 GCA_002423675.1 Verrucomicrobia bacterium UBA5540 | reverse complement strand
TTTTGATTTGTGAATCGGACAGATGATCCGCCATTGCCTTCAAGCGCGGATCGGCTCCGAAAAAATGTTCCCGGGCATAGGCGGCATCTTCGACGGTATATTTCTGGTATTCGCCGTCCACGATTTCGCCCATGCGTTTGACGAGAGCACCCTCTTCATCCTTGTCGAGCAGCGGATCCCAGTCACCGCCCCAGATGACCTTGATCACATTCCAGCCCGCGCC
>DINM01000112.1:449-4604 GCA_002423675.1 Verrucomicrobia bacterium UBA5540 | reverse complement strand
GGAAAATGGAATCACAGACTATGTGCGCAACTATTTAATGTCATGACAGACGTTCAACACATATTGACCCGCGCTCGCGAAAGCAAAATACTCGTCGTCGGGGACATCATGATGGATGTCTACGACTTCTGTTATACAGCGCAAAGCCGTCCGTCGCCGGCGTCGTCGGAAAAGAAAGTCTATACGGCGCATCGTTCGGTAAAAGTGCTCGGCGGCGCCGGCAACGTCGCCGCCAATTTGGCATCGCTCGGAGTCGAAACATCTCTTCTTTCCATTTACGGGGACGACGGCAACGCGCTGGAGGCTCGCCGGCTTTGCGAATCCGCCGGAATCCGGCAATATTTAATCAAAGACGCCTCACGCCCGACCTCTATCAAAACCCGGCTCTACATAGACGACCATTATCTTCTGCGGCGGGACGATGAACTGACGCACAAAGTCACTCCGGATCTTTCCGCGCAGATCGGGGACGAGTTCGAACGGATTCTGGATCACGTCGATGCGGTCATCCTCAGCGATTATAACAAGGGCCTTTTTACGGCGGAAAATGCGCAGGCGATCATCCGGCGCTGTCGAAAACATTTTGTTCCGGTTATCGTTGATCTCAAGCCGCCGAACGCCGCCATCTTTTCCGGAGCCACCGTTGTTGCTCCCAACCTCAAAGAAGCTCGTGAAATTCTGCCGGGCTTTGATCCCTATCAGAAAGAAGCGTCGCTCAAAGCGATTCACGATCTTTTAGGGGCGGAGCAGGTCGCGGTGACAATCGGCGGGGAGGGAATCCTGGTTTATGACGGTACCGCGGTTTTACATATTCCCGGGCGGAAAGTAACGGTTGTGGATCCCTGCGGATGCGGAGACACGGTGCGGGCCTGTTTGACGCTGGGACTGGTTGCCGGGCTGAGCCTGGCCGATGCGGCCTCTTTTGCAAACGATGCAGCCTCACTGGCTGTTCAGAAACTGGGCACGGTGACCCTTCGTCCGGAAGAACTGTTGAAAGCGGGGATTGTATGAAAAAAATCATGGATCAGCGGATTAACGAGCTGCAGCAAGTTCTGCAGAACACTCTAACACAGAGCACAGAATCCGTATGCCGTGCCGCCGAGCTGATTATTGAAGCCTACCGCGCCGGACACGGCGTTTTTCTTTTCGGTAACGGCGGNNATCGGCGGCGGATGCCCAGCATATGGCCGGCGAGCTGAACGGACGCTTTCTCAAAGAACGCCGCCCGCTCAAAGCGCAGGCTCTCGTTTGCGATGCGGCTACTGTCACCAGTCTTGCCAACGACTACGGCTATGAGAAGATCTTTTCCCGGCAGCTGATGGCCAACGCGCAGGCAGGGGATATTGCTTTCGGGTTCTCTACCTCCGGAAATTCAAAAAATGTTGTTGAAGCGTTTAAAGCGGCAAAAGAAACGGGAATGAAAACCATCGCCATGACCGGACAGGGGGGCGGAAAATGTGCAGAACTCGCCGATGTGTTGATCGCCCTCCCGTCTGATTTCACCCCGCACATCCAAGAGGCTGGGCAGGCGGTTTACCACTGCCTTTGTGAACAGATTGAGGCGGCCCTGTTCGGAAAATAAGTTGCACAGATTTTCACAACCGGTAAATCGTTTATGCGTCACTATTTTTGAATGCAAAAATTATTTATCGCTCCGATTTCAGCGCTAGAGGGGGGCGAGGGGATAGAGGTTGTTTACATAATGAACGCCATAGCGTGTTCCCCATTTTAAGCAGATTATATTGACCGGTTCGGTATTCATTGGCACCCCGTAAATTTGACGCTTAATAAACCATCTTTATTTCGGACCAACAAGCCCAGCCTTTATGTGAACGGTTGTAAAAAATCATCCATTAAATTTTGTTAAAAACCGTTTTTGATAACCATGTGCCTCACCTGCTTAATAATTTTATCGATAATGATTGTATCAATCTTTTCGTCGATGTTACCGGGCGAACTATTGCCGGGTTTGCTTAGGTTCCTTTGTTTTCGCTGTGTAACTCCGCGAGGTATACAGGCGTAACGTAACGCCGTTTTCGACGGGCCGTTTTTGCGGTCTTGTGGTGAGAATCACCACTTTTTAAGTAAAACATCTTTTTAACGATTTTTACCTCGACAGAATTCTGGCTATTTTCGAAAGTACGCGCATTCTTGATGCGACCATGGGTGTGTAAACATCACTAACAAGACTCATTGACGGGGGGATAATTTGTGTTTACGCGGATTCTAAAAACGTGCAGGAGTTTGGTTTTTCCGCTATTTCTTGGCGCCGTATATTTCATTCAAACCCATGTCGATGGGGCGTTTAAGTTTGGTGCTCTATGGTCAGATCATCCTCACTGGTGGCAATTCTTTACCAACGGATTTCTGAGCGGGAGCTGGATTCACCTCGTGTTCAACATGTGCGGAATGTGGGTGGTCTGTTCCCAATTTGCTTCTCAGATCCGACTGTTTTTCCTGCTTATCTATTTCGTCATATTCTCAGCGTCGGCGTCTTTTTTGTATTTCCACTTTTTTATGCCGCATCACGCGACGTTGGTGGGAGCTTCCGGTGGGATTTATGCGATTATCGGCTTCCTCTGCTGGTTCCAGCGGCGTGACCGGGTCTATTTACTTGGACTGCGTAAACTCGCAATGCCTTTTCTTCCAGCCATGCTGATCCTGCTGGGGCTCGAATTTCTGATTGCCGCCTTCTGGATTCCGGTTCTGGCATGGCAGGTTCATGTCATTGCCTTTTCCATCAGTATTTTTACTGCGATGATCGCACATGCGGTCTCTGCCGGACTTCACCGGCTGGCGGATCAAAACGCGCGGTTTGAGCCGGGTGCGTTGGTATTGAGGAAGATCAAGGCAGGCGTTCAGTTCAGCACAATCGAGGCAGAGATGTTAACTGCAACCGCCAAAGGCAGAGGCTGGCCTGCCATGGNNACGAACGAAGTGAGAGGCAATCACGCGAATGACCGCGAATAGTTTATATTGGGATAACAGGATGAGATGGAAAGAGAATTGCCCGCGAATCTGCACGAACTTTCACGAATCAGGATATTCATATTCGTGCGGATTCGCGTTATTCGTGGGCAGTTCTTCTTTTGCGGTAAAAATTTAGAAGCAGAGGAAAAGGAGTCGATATGAAAAAAGGCATAAAATTAACGGTTATCAGTTTTCTGTTATCGGTCGTCTGTTTATCGGTGTATGCAGAATCGGTCACCAATAACCTCGATGTACAGGGTGGATTTATCTACAACCACGGAGCGATCAATCCCGGCGACATGGGTATGACTTTCACGAACGAAGGCATTCGCGACATCACCGTCAGTGCCGGACAGCTCAGCGGGGTCGATCCAGAAACCGGAGCCGTCATTACCAACGCGGCCAACCTGCTTTCTCTTAAAGCCGAATCGCTGACAACTGTCAGCAACGTGACTGCCGGTGGTTTATTTATCGGCAACGGCTCCGGCCTGAGCAACCTGAACGTCAATTCCTTTAGCGGCCCGATCAGCGCCTCCAGCCTGCCGACCTCCGGGGTCTGGAACGCCGCCGGTGTCACTGTCAGCAACCTGACCCTGGAAAACATAGCTGGAGAGGTCTCTGCCATGACCAACCTAACGCTCAACAGCAGTGCGCTGTCCGCTGTCATCAGCAACCTTCAGCAGCAGGTAGACACCGTCTATATCACCCAATCCAGCATCACAGTTCAGGTGACGGATAATGAAGTCACCAACGGACTGAATCTGATCGCCGCCTATGACGATGCCGAAACGATGAACCCGTCGGCGTCCAACCGGGTGGCGGTTGTTGTTCCGCCGGGCCGTTATGATCTCGGTACAAACGGGCTGCCGATGGATACCGAATACATTGACCTGATCGGCCTGACCACCGACCGTTCCGCCCAGTCCCTTTATGGCGCCCCCGACTTTAACAACGGTGTCATCAAACAGACGGCCGACTTTGTTCGCATTGAAAATTTGACTCTTCACTGCAAAACCTATTGCGAAGAACCTTCCTTGGGGAGCACAGACCCTGCGGCCTATTTTCCGACCGTTTCGGGCAGCAACACCGTGATGCGGAATTGTGAGTTTATAGGAGCGGGAGAAAGCGTTTGGTCGGGATACTGGGCGACGCGCTGCAGCGTTGAATATGCCGGACGTTATGAAA
>DINM01000112.1:0-274 GCA_002423675.1 Verrucomicrobia bacterium UBA5540 | reverse complement strand
CACATCTTCGCCGGCGGCCCGATTATCGGCGACGGCTCCGGTCTCACCAACCTAATTTCCCAGCCAGAAGTCGCCGCTCTCATTGCGGCGGTTACCAACAGCGTGGCGATCACCATCACCACCAACGATATCAACAACTGGAATTCTGGCGGCGATCTGGCTCAAAGCGTTCAGGTTTCTTCTAATGGACTGGTGAACGTCACTACCAACCTGACTGTTCAGGGCTCGGTTGTTGCCGATAGTGTGTCCGCGGGCGGCGAAGATGGAACCCTTA
>DINM01000075.1:5345-5515 GCA_002423675.1 Verrucomicrobia bacterium UBA5540 | reverse complement strand
TCCAGAATCTTGCGGAACATTTCAACACCCGTGCAGGTCGTCTTCGCGGTCGGTTTCAGACCAACGATTTCCACATCATCACCGGTGTGGATGATTCCGCGTTCGACACGACCGGTAACAACCGTACCGCGGCCTTCAATCGAGAATACGTCTTCGATCGGCAGCAGGAA
>DINM01000075.1:0-5302 GCA_002423675.1 Verrucomicrobia bacterium UBA5540 | reverse complement strand
ACCAGAATCGCGCCGTCCATCTGAGCGGCACCGGTAATCATGTTTTTAACGTAGTCAGCATGGCCGGGGCAGTCAACGTGTGCGTAGTGGCGGTTATCGGTCGAATATTCGACGTGCGACGTGGCAATCGTCAGAATTTTGGTCGGGTCGCGGCGGCCCTGGGATTCAGAGGCTTTAGCAACCTGATCGTATGCAACGTAATTAGCCAAACCTTTTGCACCCTGAACACAGGTGATTGCAGCTGTCAGCGTTGTTTTGCCGTGGTCAACGTGGCCGATCGTGCCCACGTTCACGTGAGGTTTTGTCCGTTCGAATTTATCCTTAGCCATGACTTCTCCTTCTGATCCGTTTACTACTACTTAATCCAGTTTAACAAATTCTCTATCTTCTCTTTGTGGAGCCCACGAGCGGAGTCGAACCGCTGACCTCATCCTTACCAAGGATGTGCTCTACCAACTGAGCTACGTGGGCGGTTTCTCCCCCGTGCTCGCGCCATCTCATCCAAAAATAAAAAAGTATAAAAAGGCCCGCTCCCTGTTTTTCGCTTCAAGAAACAGACTTTTTCTTACACCCGTTTAATCCTAAATTACTCTGCGCAAACACCAAATCACTTATGGTCTTTCACACAAAGGGGAGCGACTTTAGCGGAAATCATTGGGCTGTCAACTATTTTGGGGCAATTATTTTAAAACGATTTTCACACCTCATTTTTCAGCCCCACCGCTAAATTCCTTAAATTTTTCATTGATTATAAACCTGAAACCCCTATCGTATTTGTCATATTTAACATTTGACCTGTAAATAAAGGAGAATCGTATGCTTACCATAGGACAGCGTGTACCCGACTTCAGCATGGACGTCTTCCATAATGAAGAAATTAAAAAAATCAAACTTTCGGACTATAAAGGAAAATGGTTGGTACTGATCTTTTATCCGGCCGACTTCACCTTTGTTTGCCCGACCGAGCTCAAAGAAGCTGCATCGCTCTATCCAAAATTCCAGAAAGCCGGAGCGGAAATCATCAGCATCAGCACCGACACGGCATTTGTGCATAAAGCGTGGCACGATAGCTCGGACGCCATCAAAACCGTCCAATACCCCATGGGAGCAGATCCGACCGGAAACATCAGCCGCGCCTTTGGTACCTATATCGAATCTGACGGAGTCGCCTTGCGCGGCACCTTCCTCATCGACCCCGATGGCGTACTCAAAACCGTAGAAATGCACGACCTCGGCATCGGTCGCAGCGCCGTCGAAGCCCTGCGCAAGCTCGAAGCCGCCAAATTCGTGCGCGAACACGGCGATCAGGTCTGCCCCGCGGCCTGGCAGCCCGGCGATGAAACCCTCACCCCTGGCCTCGCCCTCGTCGGAAAAATTTAACCGCCCACCGGTTATGCCCCGCCCCGCTTTTCCAAACCTTGAACCCGGAGGCTCCGCCGTGAAAACGGCGGGGCAACGACCGTAGGGAGAGGCAAAAGCGGGGCTCTTTATTGAATACATTCCGTCGTATAGCGGAAAACACGAATGCTCNNACCAGTAATCCGATGGCAACCCAGCCTTCCGTTTCAAATGCGCCCAAAAAGCCGGCTTCTCCGGCAGTTCCCCCCAAACGCTTGGCAGAAACGTTCCCCGATGATAGCCATCCTGAATAATCAGCCCGTCGATCCCGGGTCGAATCTGGTTCAGCACATCCGCCTCGGATGAAAAGGACAGCTCTTCCGGCGGCGAAAGAACGGAAATATGAATCTCTAGCTTTTCGAATTCTTTTTTCGTCAGTGGCGGAAAGCGCGGATCTTCAAACGCAGCGGCACAGGCATTGGCGGCGACATCTTCGGCCAGCGGGCGGCAGGCTTCCAGCATACCGATGCAGCCGCGCAGCTGCCCGCCGATCGTCAGCGTTACAAATGTCGCCCGCTCTTCCATCAGCTCCTCCGGCAGATTTCCAAAGATTGGAACCTTCTCGGGTGAATCTTCCAATCTTTGGAAAATTGCATCATGTGCAATCTGAAGCAGGAGCCGGCGGTTTTTTGCGTTCATATCGCCCTCGTTTTTAACGGTTTTTCCCATTTAAAGCTAGTCCTGACCTGACANNGTGTGACCCCGACTTTATCAAACAGCTGATTGAAAGCGGCATGGATGTCGTACGTCTGAACACAGCGCATATGGATATCGCATCGGCCGATAAAATTGTCGCGAATATTCGTGCCGTGTCGGATCGTGTCGGCATTCTGCTGGACACCAAAGGTCCTGAAGTCCGCACCTGCAATTTGTCCGCACCGATTCAACTCAAGACCGGAGACCGCGTTGTAATCGGCGTGGCTCACACTCCGGAAAACGGATTTCAGGTTTCCTACAGCGGCTTCGCCGAAGAAGTGCCGGTCGGCAGCCGCGTTTTGATCGACGACGGTTTGATTGCTCTCCGGGTTGAACAGCAGAACCGTGATACACTGGTCTGCGTTGCACTGAATGATGGAGAGATCAAAAATAAAAAAGGCGTCAATGTTCCGAGCGTTCAGCTCGACCTGCCGGCACTGACCGAGAAAGATGGCGAGTTTATCGACTGGGCCACACGGAATCCGGTCGATTTCATCGCCCACTCTTTCGTCCGCTGCCGTGAAGATGTTCTGGCTATTCAGGGAATTCTCGATCTTCGTCACAGTCCGATCAAAATCATCGCTAAAATCGAAAATCACGAAGGCGTAAAAAATCTGGAATCCATTCTCGATGTCGCACACGGTATTATGGTGGCGCGAGGCGATCTCGGCATCGAAATTCCGGCCGAAGAGGTTCCCGGCGTTCAGAAGGAAATGATCAAGACCTGTATCCGGCGGATCAAGCCGGTGATCACCGCCACCCAGATGCTTGAATCGATGGTAAACAACCCTCGCCCCACCCGCGCGGAAGTCAGCGACGTCGCCAATGCCATCTATGATGGAACCGACGCGATTATGCTTAGCGGGGAAACCGCCTACGGGAAATTCCCGATCGAGGCGGTTCAGATGATGGCGAATATCGCGCATACGGTGGAGTCACAGAAACAGTCTATGCTGGAAAGCCTTCCGGTCTTCCAGCAAACCAGTGATCTTATGCCGCGCAATCATCTGGCTAAAGCCGCTGTCTCCTGCGCTGCCGCCCTGCCCGTCAAGGCGATCATCACCAGCACCAGTGCGGGCCGTACCGCGCGTATCTGCGCCTCATATCGTGGAAGCATTCCGATACTCGCGCTGTCAGAACATATGAGCACCGTGCGCCAGCTCTCTCTCAGCTACGGAGTTTATGCCGCCCGGATTGATGTCTCGCAAACCACCGATCACGAATTGGTTCGGATCTGCCTACGCAAAATGCTGGACGAGAAACGAATTGAGATGGACGATCTGATCGTCTTCATCGGCGGCGGGCATATTGAAGCCTCGCAACACACCAACTTTCTGCAAATCGAAACACCGGCGCTGTTGTTGAAACAATAGAGCTCATTCGTAAAACGCAAAAGCTCCGTAGCCGACAACCTGATCCCGCGGACCGGCGGTATTACCGGAATTACGAAGATCAAGAAGTTCCGCGCGCAGTTTCTTCTTTTTTGCCAGATGCAGCAATCCGCAAATCGGAACCAGCCCGCAGGCGTTGTCATAGTCCAATCCGCGCTCATCCAGCGCCAGAATTGCGTCAGCCGTCGTGCGATCCATCTTTCGGGCGGTTTCGTAGCTTTCGTAATGGCTTAGGTCGGAGCTGATCACAACCAGCGTCTCCGGCCCGCCCCACAGTTTTTCCAGCACATTCGCCACCGCTTCGGCGGTCGCATCACCCGCGACCAGCGGGATCAAAGTGAAATTCTCCAGAACCGTCTGTAAAAAAGGAACCTGCACTTCGAGGCTGTGCTCCNNGCGCAACGGCACGCGATGCGACGGGCCGATCAGCACGACGCGTGAGACCGGTGCGGAAATCCGGACATACGCACTTGCGGCAATCGGGCCGGAATAAATATAGCCTGCGTGCGGAGCGATAATCGCCTTAGGGTGGGGGCCAGGCTTTACCGACGCCAAAAATTCTTCGATCATCCCGCGCAGCTTTTCCGGATCAGCCGGATAAAAAAGCCCCGCTACGGCAGGTTCTCGAACGCTCGCTTTCATGACGCGCATTTTAATGAATGCACTCAGAATAAAACAGCGTTATTCTTCCGCCATGAAAACGGCGCGTTACTGGCACATGCGGAAAGACGGCGTCATTGAATGCACGCTCTGCCCGAGGCACTGCCGGATTGCCGATGGGAAACATGGAACATGCCTCGTCCGGCAGCGCAAAGGCGATGAGCTGATTGCCGCCTCTTACGGACTTATCTGCGGGCTGGCGGTTGATCCAATCGAAAAAAAGCCGCTAACTCACTTCCTGCCCGGCTCAACCACGCTCTCCTTCGGAACCGTCGGCTGCAATCTCACATGCAAATTCTGCCAGAACTGGCACCTCGCCCGTGCGAATAAAATCGAAGGAACGCGCACAACGCCGAAACAGATTGCGAAAACCGCACTGGAAGCCGGTTGCGAAAGCGTGGCGTTCACTTACAACGAGCCGACCGTCTTTCTGGAGTTCGCCGTGGACACAGCCAAGGTCTGCCATGAGCGCGGACTCAAAACTGTCGCCGTTACCAACGGCTGGATCGAGCCGGAACCGCGCAAGGAATTTTATGTGCATATGGATGCTGCCAATGTCGATCTGAAAGCCTTCACCGATCGTTTCTATCAAACGCTTTGCGGAGCGACGCTTCAGCCGGTACTGGATATGCTGGTTTATATCCGGCACGAAACCAATGTTCATCTTGAAGTGACCACTCTGCTCATTCCCGGCTGGAACGATTCGCCGGCAGAAATCGACGCCATGACAAAATGGGCCGTCGTCAACCTCGGCCCGGATGTGCCGTGGCACTTCAGCGCCTACCGCCCGACCCGCGAATGGAACGAAGCCACGCCGACTCCATTGCAAACGCTACTAGACGCCAAAAGCATTGCGGAACACAACGGCCTGCAACACGTCCACCTCGGTAACATCGGACTCGCTGTGTAAGTTTCCAAACATTGGAAAAAGAAAAAGCCGCTCCGGAAACCGGAGCGGCTTTTCGATGAGGCAGGTTGCCTTACTTGGTGATGACCTTGATCAGGTCAAGCACCTTGCAGGAGTAACCCCATTCGTTATCGTACCAGGCCAGCACGCGGACCGTGCGCTTGCCGACGACCTTGGTCTGGTCGGGCGCGAAGATAGAGGAATAGGGCGTGTGGTTGAAGTCGATGGAGACCTTGGGCTCGGGGTCATA
>DINM01000066.1 GCA_002423675.1 Verrucomicrobia bacterium UBA5540 | reverse complement strand
AGCATAGAATGTATCGAGAGCCGAAGTCTGAACAACCGGATTGCCCAGAATGAAGCACTGAACCCTGTTGTGCCAACCAAAAGATCTTTATTTTCCGTTGCTCCCAGATTTGTGCTGTTACTGTAATCTGATCCATTTCCCGTTGAAAATGAATCGGATGCGCTCAATGCCGCCGATGCAGAAGCACCCGAAAACATCAGCGCGAGCGTAAGAATCTGCTGTGGTTTTTTATACCGGTCACTTCATCTCAGCAGAGGTTACATCCGTCCACGCGGTTCCAAAACGGAATTCATCAATCCAAACCCCTGCTGTAAAAGATGAATCTTCTCCGCCAAGAGCCTGAACAACAACCGTACGGAGCTCTCCGACCTGACCCACATCGATCTCATCTGTGTTCAAAACCTGAGTTAACCCGGCATCTTTTTGCTGGGCAGCCCATGCCATCAAGGTGTCATTATCTCCCGATGTATCCATATCCAGCTTGAGAACCACCAGTTGAGTTTCTCCAGCTTGCGCAGCAGTCAGCGCGCCTCCAAGTTTATATGTATTCCCCGCAGCAAATGCCGCCAAATAAACGTCTCCGGCATTGTCTTTAGTTAGACCCAGATGTATGCCCGATTGTATACCTGATTTGACATTCTGATCTTGGATCACTTTAGCACACAAGCCCACAACAGCACTTTCGTTTGCATTCAGATTTTTTAATGCTCCTCCCATGCTGACTAATGCACTCATATAAAAACTGGATCCGGAAGACTTCTCAGATAGCTCTCGATGCGACCTGCGCGCAATAGGCGCCCGGTCTTTCGAAGCCGGAGGGATAATAACCAACCCCCCATTTAACGAAGCGCCCTGCTCCAACGCATGGGTCAATCCGGCGTAATTACAGGGTTGAATTGTTCCCGTAGAACCTTTCCAAATTTTAGACTTCGAAAATCCAATTGTCCCGGTAAGAACACCCATGTTTGCGAAATCGCCAAGATTTTTCTTATTGGTATAATCTGATCCATTTCCCGTTGAAAACGAATCGGATGCGATCAACTCCGCCGAAGCAACGGCAGTACTCAGCAACATAGCCAACGAAATAAAACATGCTGTTTTTTTCATTTTCTCCCTTTCTTTTTCTTTATTGATATGATTGTTCCTGCAAAATATGTATTTTATCCTTTTAACATATTGTAAGAGCAGGTGTCAGTCAAGCGTAATGTTAGTATTATCGCGCCGACGGCAAGCACTCGGTAAAACGCCTCGACAGTATTAATGCCGTAGCCCCTGATTTATACGCCTATAACTGTTCCCAGCATTCAATTCGTCGTGAAAGCATCCATACTATTCCAAAGGCGTATGCCATTCTATCCGCCCCTCAGCCTTATCCGCATCCAACCACACGCTCGCATGCTCAAACTCACGCTGCCAAATGTTTCCGGTGCGTACAGCCGGGCCTTGGGGCGGACCGAGAGGTTTATCAAACTCAGGCTGCCACTCAAACCAGCCTTGTTCGGCTAGCCAGCCCCAGCTGTAACCGAAATAACAACCCTTTTCGGCTCCGATCAAAAATGCCGCCAGAGAAACTTCCAAGCCATCCTGCAAAATCTTACGTTTCTCTTCGTCCGATAAATTTTTAGAGTTTTCGTTTTGGAAGTGAAGCTCGGGAGACGGCCACCCCTTAACTAAAACCATTTTTCCTTGCCGCCCCAAATCGCCTATAATTTTAATCTCTTGCGCCAAACGGTCTGGATTGAGTAATCCCGTTTCTTTGTCGGCTTGAGCAAAAAACTCGCACATCATTCCGGTGCAGTAATTAGTCCATGCCAAACCGCTGTGATCCCACCAGTTCTTGTTTACGAAAATACCATTGAAAATCAGCTGCCGCTGCGGCCCCATGATGTCCATGGATCGGATTAAAAGATCCCGAGCACCTTCCAGCATGGCTTGATATTTTTCCTCCCCCCACTCCGCAATTTTCGTGGAAGACTGCCGTTCAACCTGAACGATGGCATCCACAAAAATTCCATTGCAGCCCGCGTCATTCGCAAAATACCGCACCATGCCCAGCCACCAGTCCCGCATTTCCGGATTGGAAAGGTCATATTGGAAATGTCGGTCATTCTTAAGAACCAGATTTCCTTTTTTATCTCGAAGAGACCACTCGGGATGCTGGAGAAACTCAGCATTTGAAGCGTAGCAGCGAGGCCAGTTGATGAACCCGTTCATATAGGCAATCAGTGTGCAAGACGGATTCAGGACATGAATGCGCTTGAACTCCCGAATCATGTGCGCCTCCACATTATTAGGCTTCACATCAATTCCTTGTGTTTTTTCAATCACAACAACCGGAAACCGCGCAAGATATCTGATTTGGTCATCGGTGAAAAACCCTTCACTCTGGCCGAGATGTGCAAACAAAGGCACGGTATCCCAGCTGAACTCAGGCTGCGACACCACGGGACTACCTTTATCGGAAGTATTGGCCGCAAAAACAACTCCGCGGGTCATCAGCGCCACACCGAAAGTAATCGGTAATAACATTGATTTAAAATAACGATGAAAAAGCATATTACTTCGTCCTTTTCTGTTTTTGTTTCAGTGATTCATACCCCAGACTGCTTCTGCGATCCGGCGTATCATCCGCCCTTTATTTTTCATACAGGTTTGATTCCTTCATACATAAGTCCTTTGTCAGCCAGTTTCAGGATTTAGTCAAGTTTTTTGTTAATACTATCACTAAAACAAAATGCGGCGCACCAAGCTTTCTTTGAACAAAGGTGCCGGTACACCGGAAGGAAATTGAAAAGCCCGACGAGGGCACCCGCGAGCCGGTCATCCTATGTCCGGCAGTTGAAATGCTGAAAACAGGGTAAGTTTAATAAAATTAAGAGGTTATGAACACTAGGTTGTGCACCCATTGGGTGTGGAAATTTTTTCAGTATTTCACCCCGAATACGGGTTGGCGATTTTATCGCATCTACTTTGTTTCTAGACACTTGGAGTAGGTTTACGTTTTGTAGCCCGTCCGTCTACAAACGATCCGAAAACAAAACGAAAGGCGATCGGAAGCCTAAGCAGACTCGTCAGTCCAACAACCGTAGTGGACATATTTATACTCTTTAGAAGTTGACTGAAATCGTCTATGCAGTCCCCCAGACCAGTGCCGCAAAAACCACGGATGTCGGCACAAATTTCCATGAATTCACTCGCGTTCGCCTCTGCATATCATACCCCTTTTTTTCCACGAATAACTGTTGATACCGGCACTTTCTTTGCAAGCTTATCAAATTATTGAAGTTCTGCATTAATGCTCTATATGTTCCGCCATGAATCATATCTCCACCGAATAGAATAAAATCAAAATCTCCCATTCGCCCTTGATTCAATTCATTAAAAACCATTGAGTGCGCTGGTTATCATGCATACGGATGCGCCTCTAAACTTTAAATCAAACCCATCATCGATATAACAATTTTACACCCATGGGCTTTCCGGAACATGTCGGCTGATTGTCAGCCGGGACTCCCATGTACGAAGAAGAAGCCTGTGTTCTTCCAACACATCCTTGTATAACGAATCTTGCGCAATATTTCGGGTTTCACCAGGATCCGACTCCATATCAAAAAGCATTTCAGCGGGATCGTTATAATAATTAATATAAGAATAACGCGATGTTCGCACCTTACGTCCGGGTTGCCCGTAAGCGGGATATCGGGTGGGTTCATTATCTTCAATAACCAGCGCATCCCTCAGGGAGGTCTCATCACCTTCCCAACAAGCTCGCAGGCTCCGCGCATGCGTCAAACCCAGAGGGATATCTATGCCGGCATAAGCACAAAATGTCGGGAAAAGATCCTGCCCCGATGTCAACGTCTGCGAAACTCTGCTGTTGGCCGGAATCACACCGGGAAGGCGGGCAACAAGAGGGATCTTTGACGCAGAATCATACAAAGTCGATTTGCGCACCAACTGATGCTCTCCAAGGCTTTCTCCATGGTCGGATGTCAGCACGACTAACGTGTCATCAGCCAAACCGCATTCATCCAAAGCATTCAACACACGACCGATCTCCGCATCAACCATCTCGACGTGTCGATAATAGTTCCACATATAATAGCGCCAATGCTCAACCCCCCACCCTCCTTTTGCCGGCTGCTGTCCGCTTCGCATTGCTTTCAGATATGCAGGCTCCGGATCGGGTATCCCGAAATTGGGCGGGAGCGGCGGAAGTGGAGCAATCTGTTCCATTTCCGGATACCATGGTTGCGGGAGATCATTTTGATTAATACTCAGCCAGTGGCAAACGTCATGAGGCTGCACAAGAGAACATACCATCAGAAAGGGCTGAGTCCGCTGATCTTGAGCATACTGCCGAAGATACGCCTCACATGCGCGTGAAACGTGCAGATCCCCAATATCACCGCGATGGTCTGTTCCGCCGGCGATCACTCGAAAACCCGGCACATCCAACGTATTGGCATATGGCAAATGCTCCTTCCCTGCATAAATCGTGTCGTAACCAGCCTGTGCCTTCAGCCAATACCCCATACTAGGCATAGCCGGATCCAGCACGGATTGGGACGGTTGGTTATCGGTATTGATCCAAATGCCGGTTTCCGAAGGCATGCGCCCGGTCATTATCGAACTGCGGCTGGGCTTGCATACCGGGCCAGTACAATAGTTGTTTTCTACAACAACCCCCTCTTGCACCAGCCGATCCTGTGCCGGAGTACTCAACATGGAATTCCCTAACGCACTGATGGCCCGCCAGTGTTGCTGATCGGTGATCAGCAACAGAATGTTTGGACGGCTGACCTCGGAAGAAGCCACGTTCACACCTAGNNTAGGTTTCACAGCATTCTTTCCCTGTTAAATTCACGGGTAATAAAATCTTCCACAGGAGGAATCATCAAAGCTTCCGGTATGTATGCCCGGCCCAACCCGCCACTGATGCACCCGATCAGGCGATGCTCAGAGTCCAGCCAGTAATCAAAAGGCACAATCCCCCGGCCAAGCAGGGAGAAGGAATATAAGGAACCGCCAAAATCAGGGGCCACATGCCGCCCGGTGTCGATGAGGTGCGCACTTGGTTTCGGCAAGGTCATCCCTTCAAGCAAACAAAATGTTCGGCGCGGGTCTTCGCCGAACGGAAGCCGCCCAACCAACCGAAGAAGGTTCCATTCCGTCATCCATTCTGAAGCAGGCAGCGAACGGTGATACGTTTTCCCCGAAACAGTCACATCCATCGCTCCACTGTATATGCGAACAGACTCATGAAGATATGTATCCTCAATGATAATCCCAGTACTGTTATTTGTGTAGTCGTACAGTGCGCTGCACACTTCCCCCGAAACCGGCATGTCTCGTCTACAGCGCATGTGACCTTCCAAACGAAAAACCGCTTGATTGGGCTGGAACCCGCTTCCAAGCTGTTCCCCTCCATCGCGGGAGACTTGCAGAAAATGGAGTTCCTCTTCTCCCTCTTCCGATCCCGGAAAAGCTTCCAGGCGAAGCAAACCGATTTGACCGTGCCACCCCCAGCTTCCCCGATTGCAATATAAGCGGTATACCTGCCGTCCCTCGCCCGGCCCTCTGGGCTGAGCGCCTAATGAAGTATCAGTATGAATCTGTCCGCTCACACGCAGGAACTCGGGATCAATAGGGTATCCCACGTGCCCTGTTGTTTCTGCGGTTCGTTGAATAAGCTTCATTCCGAAGGTCTCCTGCATATTCAATGCCTCTATTATGAACTGCATACTTTGTACTCCGTCTTTTTACGCAACTTGAAAGTTAGTATTATCATGGTGGATTGTAAAGTGAAATGTGGAGATATAACCGGAAGTTGTGGATGAAGAAAAAGAACGTATCCTTCTGATAGTCAACATCAGAAACCCCGGCAGATGTCGGAGAAAGGATACGTTCCATGAATAGGGATACACGCAAAGCAGATGCAGGGCAATCGGTCAGTGAAGTAAAATCAGTGCTTGAAGAGGTGATACAGCAGGGGGCTCGGGAGATGCTTTTAAGGGCCATTGAGGCAGAGGTCGCCGGATATATTGGTCAGCATGCGTGCCTGCGTGATGAGGCCGGTCACCGGCTGGTTGTCCGCAACGGGCATTTACCTGAACGGGAGATTCTCACGGGGATCGGGCCGATTCCAATCCGTCAGCCGCGCGTTAACGACAAGCGCCCTGAGCAAAAGTTTACCAGCACAATTCTCCCGCCGTTTATGCGCCGGGTGCCCAGCATCGACGCACTGATTCCCTGTTTATATTTAAAGGGAATTTCCACGGGGGACTTTGGGGAGGCTCTGGAAGCGATCCTTGGCCCGCAGGCGACGGGGCTTTCGGCGACGAACATTGTCCGGCTCAAAGAAGGATGGAGGCAGGATTACGAGGCTTGGAATAAGCGGGATTTAAGCAAAAAAAAATTATGTCTATATCTGGGTGGACGGCATCCACTTTAACGTCCGGCTGGACGATGAACGCAGTTGCGTGCTGGTGATTATGGGGGCAACTAAAGACGGCACGAAAGAGCTACTGGCCCTACAGGACGGCTATCGGGAGAGCAAGCTGGCCTGGCAGGAAATCCTGCGGGATCTGAAGGCTCGAGGACTGACTAGATTGCCGGCCTTGGCGGTCGGCGACGGTGCGCTGGGATTCTGGGCCGCAGCCAAAGAAGAGTTTCCGACGACGCGCCGTCAGCGGTGCTGGGTACACAAAATGGCCAACATTCTTAACAAAATGCCCCGAAGCGTTCAGAACCATGCCAAGACGCGAATCCAGGACATGTACATGGCGGACACCCAAGCAAACGCCTTAAAGGCGTACGACGAATTTTTGGCTTTGTACGGACCCAAGTATCCGAAGGCTTGCGAGTGCCTCTCGAAGGATAAAGAAGACCTGTTCACGTTCTATGACTTCCCGGCGGAACACTGGATCCACATTCGCACCACCAATCCGATCGANNGTAAGCGGCCCATAGGCGACCCACTGGTCAGATAGATTTGAGCGGGTAACATCGTCATCTACGTAATAGGAGATGAGGATGTTTTTGAGGGATCGCTCAGCCCTGGGTCTTTTCCCGGCGCGCTTTCCACGCAGCGGGCGTCCACTGTTTTGCCGTCTGGTTCGTCATTTCCGGAAGGGCATTGAAGACCTCTTTGAGATATTCTTCCGGAATGATCCCGAGCGCTTTGCAACTGCCGATCAGGCTATAGAAGATCGCGCTGGTCTGTCCGGCTTCGGTGCTGCCGAAGAACAGCCAGTTCTTTTTGCCGACCGCTGTCGGACGAATGGCGTTTTCTACTGGGTTGTTGTCGATTTCAAGCTCGGCGTGTTCGGTGTAGATCGTCAGCTGATCCCAGCGCGCCAATGCGTAGTCGATCGCTTTGCCCGTCAGGCTTTTCGGCAGATGGCTGCCCTTGGCTACCATCAGCATGCCGTAGATTTTATCGAGAACCGGCACACTGTCTTTTTGCCGAACCGCCTGACGGTTCTGTCTGGGGTTTTCTCTGAGCTTCGTTTCTACCTGATAGAGTTTTGCGATTTG
>DINM01000102.1:29095-31481 GCA_002423675.1 Verrucomicrobia bacterium UBA5540 | reverse complement strand
CGGCTCGTGGCCTGCGCTGGAGAGTCATTTTCCAAAGGATGGAAACGGGAATACGCTGATCGGCGAGTGTCAGCAGATTGATTCCAAAGGAAATATTATTTATTCGAAAGACCGGCTGACGGCGGTGATCGGCGCGGAAAATCTGGTGGTGGTGCAGGCGGAGGGCGTGACGCTGGTCTGCCCGAAGGATCGCGCGCAGGATATCAAGAAGATGGTGACGATGCTGAAGGAGAAGGGTTCGTTCGGGGAGCTTCTCTGATGGGGCGCATTCTCGGTATCGACCACGGCGATGTGCGCATCGGGATTGCGCTGAGTGATCCGACGCAGTTTCTGGCGTCGCCGCTTTGCGTGCTGGACAGTACGAATGCCGGGATTGATCAAATTGTCGCGCTGATTGCCGAGCATGAGGTGGAGAAGATCGTGATCGGCCTGCCGCGCAATATGGACGGGTCGTACGGTTCGGCAACGGAGAAGGTCCGTAAGTTTGTTGAAAAGTTGAAGACAAAAACCGATGTGCCGGTTTTTGAGTGGGATGAACGGATGAGCACGGTGAGCGCGCACAACGCGCTGCGCGAGGCGGGGCTCGACGGGAAGCAGCGCAAGGGCGTGGTGGATAAGGTGGCGGCGCAGATTATTCTGCAGAATTTTCTCGATGCGCAGGATTAAACAGGGTTGACATTCTACGGAATTGAAGTAACTATCTTGAATATTCCGGTGCATTCCCCCCATTTTCCAGAGTGTTTGCTGAACGTTTTTTGATCCGCCGGATTCCAGTCTGTTCCCCATAATTTATGAATTCTCCGCAATCGATCATTCTAGGCATTACCGGTGGTATTGCCTGCGGCAAAAGCGAAACAGGCCGCATTTTATCCTCAGAAGGCTTCAAGGTGCTGGACAGTGATTTTCTGGCGCATGAGCTGATGGGGAAAGGACGTTCTGCCTATGCCGCCGTGGTTGAACAGTTCGGCCCTGCAATTCTGGCGGAAGACGGAGAAATCGACCGGGCGAAGCTCGGAAAAAAGATTTTTGACGATCTGAAGGCTCGTGAAGCGCTGAACAAACTGGTGCATCCCGCAGTGATTGAGACGGCGACGGAGTGGATTGAGGCGTGCCGCGAGGCACAGGAGGATGCGGCCGTACTGGTGCCGCTTCTGTTTGAAGCGGGCTGGACGGAGGGCTGGGATGCGGTGATCTGCGTGACCGCGCCGGAAGCACAGGTTTTCNNATTGCGGCGCAGATGCCGCTGGCTGAAAAACGTGCCCGGGCGGGGTTTGTCATCCAAAATGACGGCACACTGGAAACCCTGCGTTGCCGGATTAAGGATTTAATTGAAGTGATCAGAGTTGAACAGAGGATGAATTATGAGTGAAGAAAAAGAAAATGTCGCGAAACCGGTAAAAGCCCCAAGAGCTTCCCGTGCTACGAAAGCGGCAGCGCCGAAAGAGGAAGAGGTGCAGGCTGCAGAACCGGCGACGTCTGTCGAAAGCCCTTCAACGCCGGAAGAGAATCCGGCGGATGACCGTGGCCAGCGGCAGGAATATGACCAGCAGAATGATCGCGGCCAGCGGCAGGACGATCGCGGTCAGCGCCAAAATAATAATTCGCAGCGCCAGAATAATAACCAGCAGCGACAGAATAATAATCAGCGGCATAATAATAATCGCAACAATTCCCGTCATCACGGGCGCAATGACGGCAATGGAAACCGTGGCGGTAATGGCGATGAGCAGGAACGGATATCCAACGCGCCAGCCAAGAAAATGCCGACGCTGAAGCTTTTTGAACTGCAGGTGACGGAGATTCCAGAACTTAAAAAGCTGGCGGAGAGCTATTCAATTGAAGATCCGGCCGGTCTGCGTAAGCACGAGCTGATTTTTGAAATTCTCAAGACTCAGATTCGTTGGGGCAACGAAGCTCTCTGTCGCGGTATTCTGNNATTCGGTTTCCTTCGTTCGTCAGAGAACAATTATCTGCCGAATCCGGAAGATATCTATGTATCTCCGTCTCAGATCCGTCGTTTTGGTCTGCGTACCGGCGATCTAATTGAGGGCCCAATCCGTTCGCCGCGTCCGAAGGAACGCTTCTTTGCGTTGCTGTCGGTCGATAAAGTGAACAACAACGCACCGGAAAAAAATCTCAACCGCATTCCGTTCGAAAACCTGACGCCGCTGTTTCCGGATGAGCGTTTGGGACTCGAAACCAGCTCCGAAGAAATTTCAATGCGCGTGATGGATCTGGCAACACCGATCGGGAAGGGGCAGCGCGGCCTGATTGTTGCGCCGCCGCGTACCGGGAAAACAGTGCTTCTTCAGAAAATTGCCAACAGCATTTCTGTGAATAATCCCGATTCGAAACTGATTATTCTGCTGATCGACGAGCGCCCGGA
>DINM01000102.1:6481-29006 GCA_002423675.1 Verrucomicrobia bacterium UBA5540 | reverse complement strand
TCAAAGGTACCGGTAATATGGAACTGGCGCTCGATCGCGATCTGGTCGGTAAACGGATTTTCCCGGCGATCAATATCGAAAAGAGCGGAACCCGTAAAGAGGAGCTGCTGCTTCATAAAGACGAGCTGGCCAGGATCTGGACATTGCGCAAGGCGCTCAAGGATGTGCCGGCTGTCGAAGCGATGGAACTTTTGATCAATCGGCTTAAAAAAACCAAGAGCAATGCCGAGTTTTTGATGGCGCTGCAGGGCTGATTTTTTTTGCACGCCAACCCTGAAAGCCGCTCTGGATGTTCTGGAGCGGCTTTTTTTGNNAATACAGTTCGCGTACAATTTCAAAATAACACGCAATATTTTCAGCGGCTGGACGTTATTGTTATAAATCAACCCGGAGTATCTATGAAGCGGACGTGGTGGTTTGTTTTAATCATCGCTGTTTTTTTTGTGGCGTTCAGTGCGCCGGCAGTCCCTTCGCACGGGCGGCTGGATGATCTCGTTTTTGCCAAACAGTCTGAAACCGGGTTTCCGCCATCCGAACTATGTTCCGATGTCGTTTTTGTCCGCCGGGCATATATTGATGTGCTCGGTACGCTTCCGACCATTGCCGAAGTTCGCCGCTTTCTTTCCAGCCGCAGTTCGGATAAGCGGGCTGAACTGATCGACGAACTGCTCCAGCGTCCCGAATTCGCTGAATATATGGCATTAAAATGGTGCGACCTGCTGCGGGTTAAGTCGGAATTCCCCAGCAATCTGTGGCCCAATGCTGTACAGGCCTATCACTACTGGGTTCTGGACGCTTCCCGCCGCAATATGCCCTACGATCAATTTGTGCGTGCGCTTCTGACAACCAGTGGAAGCAATTTCAGGGACCCGCCGGTTAATTTTTATCGTCCGTTTCAGCAGCGCACCCCCCGCAATATCTTTGACACAGTCGCACTGGTTTTTATGGNNGATGCTGGGCATGGACGCCTTTTTTGCCAAAGTGGCCTACAAAAAGACGGATGAGTGGAAAGAAGAGATTGTTTATTTTGATCCGGATAAAACGATGACCAACTCTGCCGGAAGGGTTATTCTGCCGATACCCATCGGCGGAAGTCCATTAAAGCTGAATAATCTGGACGATCCGCGTGTCGCTTTTGCCGACTGGCTGACGGCTCCGGATAATGCATGGTTTACCAAAGAGATTGTTAATCGCATTTTCTTTTGGTTACTGGGGCGGGGGATCATTCATGAAGTCGATGACATCCGCCCGGACAATCCGCCGTGGAGTTCCGAACTGCTGGCGTATCTCGAAAAAGAGCTGGTGGATAATAAGTACGACCTGAAGCAGATCTATCGGCTGATTCTTAACTCGTCGACCTATCAGCTTTCATCCATTCCGACTCCTGAAAATGCCGCCGATGAGGCCGGATTCTCGCATTATCGCGTTCAACGGCTCGATGCCGAAGTACTNNAACCGGCGAAGAGTATTCCAGCGCCATTCCGGAACCGTTCACGTTCATTCCTTCCAGTCAGCGGACAATTATGCTGGCGGACGGCAGCATTAAATCTTCGTTTCTTGAGATGTTCGGGCGTCCGGGCCGTGATACCTCGCTGGAGTCTGATCGCAACAACAACGTGTCTGTTTTCCAGACGCTGCACATGCTGAACTCATCGCATATTCAGAATAAAATTATGAAAGGGCCCGGTCTGCGCAGAATCATGACAAGCGCGCCCTCCAACAAAGAGCGTATTAACCAGCTCTATCTGGCTGTTCTTTCCCGTCCTCCGACCCCGCAGGAGCAGAAGATCGCCATCGACTATATGAATGCCGCATCCATGAATGCCGGATTTTATGATCTGGCCTGGACGCTGATTAATACCCGAGAGTTTATTTTGAGACACTGAGACAGGAGAAGGAAATGAAAACCGTTCCATCACCGTTGATTACGCGACGTAATGCGCTACAGCTGGGTATGATCGGAGCCGCCGGACTGATGCTTTCTGACTGGTTTGCCTTGAAGGCTGCCGGTGCAATCAACCCGCTTAAGGCCAAAGCTAAATCCGTGATTCAAGTCTGGCTGTGGGGCGGTCCGAGCCATCTCGACACATTCGATCCGAAACCGGATGCCGGGTATGATTATTTCGGAAAGTATGACAAGCCGGTCGAAACCGATATCAAGGGTGTTCAACTCGGCCAGAAACTTCCGCAACTGGCGAAAATGATCGATAAATATTCATTGCTCCGGGGCATGACGCACGGCAATAACAGCCATGAAACCGCCTCGTATATCGTGATGACCGGAATGAAGCCGGATNNGGATTAATCCCGCCGTATGTTGCACTGACCAGACCGCAGGGCCGGTTTTCCGAGGCTGGTTTCCTTGGATCAAAATACCAGCCGTTTTCGACCGGCGGCGACCCGGCGAAGACACCGTTTGCCGTGGAAGGTGTCGTTGCAGAAGGCATCAGCGACTCCCGCCAGCAGAGCCGGCGTACGCTTCTTCAGGAGCTGGACACCTTTGCCCGTGCCATGGAAGGAAACAAACTGGTTGACCGGATGACGAAAAATCAGCAGGACGCCTATTCACTGATTCTGGGCGATGCAAAAAAAACCTTTGATCTTTCGAAAGAACCGGAGGAACTCCGAAAAGCCTATGGAATGAACACTTTAGGGCAATCCTGTTTGCAGGCTCGCAAGCTGGTCGAAGCTGGAGTGCCTTTCATTACCATTAATGCACAGGGCTGGGACACGCATAAAAAGAACTTCGAAGAGCTGGATCGCCTGGTACCGCAGCTGGACAGTGGTCTTTCCACGCTTCTGAATGATCTTTCCAGTCGTGGACTGCTGGATTCGACCATCGTCNNGGCGGACATGTCGTGGGAGCGACCAATCTGCGCGGTGAAGAAGTTGTAGATCGCCCGATCTATCCATGGGATCTGGCTGCTAGTATTTATGAGCAGATGGGGATTGACCCCAACGGCACATTGCCCACGCCCGATGGGAAATCGGCCTTTTTTTCTCCATTGGCTGACAACTCGATTAAAGTGGAAAGTGGTGGATTGCTTCGGGAGATCATGGCATGAAGAAACTGAGCCGATTCGGTCTGACTGTTTTTTTGATATCGGCTGCGATTCTTCCAGCCGAAGTGGTTCCCCACATCGCCTTTGTTTATCCGGCAGGTGCAACGCCGGGTTCCTCGGTTACTGTGACGATCGGAGGACAATATTTAAAGGATTATGCATCCCTTCATATTTCCGGTGTGCAAGTGGATGCCCGGATAACCGATTACCTGAGAATCTATGATAAAAAAGAAGCGAATCGGGTTCGCCGCGGAAAAGAAATTCTTGAAGCCAAACTGAATGAAGAAAAAAACGATCTGCGCAAGCAGCAGATGCAGCATCAAATAGATTTGCTCGATCAGGAAGCGGCCATGGTGATGGAAATGCGCCGCGAAGATAAACGGAATCCTGCCATGGCCGCCAAAAAGCAGTTCAATCCGCAGATTGCCGAGCGGATCAAACTGNNGAACACGAACTGCGGGTGATCACAACCAACGGACTTTCGAATCCTTTGTTATTCGAAGTTGGACAGATTCCCGAAACCTACGAGCTGGAGCCGAATGACAGGCAGACTGGACCTGAACAGTTGCCGGAACTTCCGATTCTCGTCAACGGACAGATCCTGCCCGGCGATGTGGACTATTTCCGTTTTGCCGCGCACAAAGGGCAGACGCTTGTATTCCGGGCGGCCGCCCGGTCGTTGATTCCCTATTTGGCCGACACCGTTCCCGGCTGGTTTCAAGCCGTCATGACGCTATACGATGCGGAAGGTAACGAGGTCGCGTATGATGACGACTACCGGTTTAATCCCGACCCGGTTATCATTTATACCGTGCCGCAAGACGGCAACTATACGCTCTCGATTCGCGACTCGATCTTTCGCGGCCGCGAGGATTTCGTGTACCGCATTTCCATTGGCGAGCTGCCGTTTATCCAACGGATATTTCCCCTCGGCGGATCGGTCGACAGCGAGGTTGAGGTCAACCTGGTCGGGATCAATCTGCCGATTCATAAAATGAAAATAAAAACCGGCTCCAATGCGCCGGACATTCTTCCCGTCCAGGTTGAAAAAAACGGAATCTTTTCCAACATTCGGAAGTTTCAAGTGTCGCCACTTTCGGATATTTCAGAGCGCGAGCCCGATAATCAGTTCGCTCAGGCGCAAGCCGTCACCAACACCATGATTATTAACGGAACCATCGGAATCCCCGGCGATCAGGACTGGTTCAGTTTCCGTGGACGTCAGGGAGACAGAAAAACCATCGAAGTTTTCGCTCGGCGTCTTGGTTCGCCACTCGATGCGCGCCTGGTGCTGCTGAATGCGCAACAGAAAGAGCTGGCTGTTAATGACGACGCCGAAGATAAAAGCTGCGGACTGCTCACGCATCAGGCGGATTCCCGGATTAATTTCGAACTGCCGAAAACCGGAACCTACTACGTACGTCTCAGCGACGTGCAGCAAAAGGGTGGAGCAGAATATGCCTATCGGCTGAAAATAGGAGAAGAACAGCCTGATTTCCAACTGAGACTTGTTCCGTCCAGCCTGCGGATTCCCCGCGCCGGAACAGTCATTGCAACCGTTCATGCCATTCGTTACGGCGGGTTTACCGGCGAAATCAATCTCTCTGTCCGGGACGCGCCGCCTGGTGTCGAACTGCAACGGGCGGTTATTCCTGAAAATATGGATTCAACTCCGGTCATCATTGCCGCCAGCCCGCGCGCCGAGGAACAGATCATGACTCTTGATGTCGAGGGAACTGCCGACTGCGATATGCGTACGGTGCACCGCAGAGCGGTTCCGGCGGAAGACATGATGCAGGCCTTTATTTACCGCCATCTGGTCACAGCGCAACAGCTTCTGATTCAGGTAACCGAACCCGAACCGGTCACGATCTCACTGAACCTTCCCAAAGACGGCGTTCTGCAGGCACGCCCTGGGAGCGACATCACGCTAAATCCGACGCTCAAATGGCACGTCAACACCCGGAAGGGGATCAGGCTGACGCTCTCCGATCCGCCTGAATGGTTAACGCTGAAAACTGCCTATATAGGCAGAGAAGGCGGGGAAATTATATTAAACGTCAGCCCGAACGCCGAACCTGGAAGTACGACAACCGTTCTTCTTAACGGAAACATACGAATTGAGAAATCACCCAGAGATCCGGACTATAATCCGGTACAGAAATTTATGAATGCCAAAGTCGTGGAATTCACTATTGATGCTGTTTCAATCGAGATCACAAATTAAAAAGGCCTATTTTAACAATGCAAATCTCAAAAACCTGTTGTGATACAGACACTGCCTCGCTTCGTCTATCCTCGCACGCCGAGCATTGTATCACCGTGCAATCCGGAAAGAACATGAACGGGCTTCTGCGCAAAACGGCGGAAANNTTATCCGGATTTCCTTGCCAACGCTGGTAGCGCCGACTGGCCGGTCGTCTGGCTTCAGGGCGATGCTTGCAAAGACGGCGGCATGTATTCGATGCAGGCCGTCGCTGTTTCCGGGCTGCCGCTCACTCCGGTAAAGCTGGGCGGACACGACATCGGATTCACCTATGAAGATTCACATGCGCGCTATTGCCGCCTGCGAGGGATCGTTCCGAACGACACGAACGCATCGCGCATGGATCAGACCCGCTCGGCCTTTGAAACCATGCATGCGGCATTGAACGCCAACGGGTTTGCATTTACCGATACCGTGCGCACCTGGATTTATCTCGACCATCTGCTCGACTGGTACGGCGACTTCAACACTGTCCGCACAGAGTATTTTAACGAAACCGGGATCTTCGATCACATGGTGCCCGCCAGCACCGGAATCGGTGCAGGGAACCCCTTCGGCGCAGCCATCACGATGGATGTGCTCGCCGTGCAGCCCAAAACCGATCGGCTGAAAATTCAGGAAATCATTTCGCCGCTGCAGAACCCGGCACTCGACTATAAAAGTTCCTTCAGCCGTGCCGTCGAACTTTCCTATCCTACTCACAAAACCGTTCTAATCTCCGGAACGGCCAGCATTGATCCGGACGGGAAAAGTGTTCACATCAACGATCCGGAAAAACAGATCCGGCTCACTCTGGAAGTCGTCAAAGCCATTCTCGTTTCGCGTGGCATGGACTGGGGCGACCTCTTTCGAGGCATCGCTTACTTCAAAGACATGGCCTATCTACCTATCTATCGCACCATTGCCGCCGAGCTTGGCATACCGCGTTTTCCGCTCGCCGTCTCACACGCCGACGTCTGCCGCGACGATCTCCTCTTCGAAATTGAAGTCGACGCGGTAAAACTCTGCTGACCGAATTCTCAATGCTTGGAAAGAAATCTTCCAAGGTTTGGAAAAAACCGTTAACTTTTTTCCAATGATTGGAAGTTGTGTCAGCGAGGAAGGCGGAGTGTATCGCGTCCGGGTGAAGGATCTGCCCAGGGCGTTGCAGCCGCGCGAAAAATTTGACCGCCTCGGCCCCGAAAATCTTTCCGAAGCCGATCTGCTCGCCTTAATCCTTCGAACCGGTACCACGGGAACCAATGTCGTCGAACTGGCTGAAAAAATTCTGATGCAGTACGGCTCGCTCAGCGCTCTCTCTCGTGCATCGGCCGCCGAGCTGAAAAAAGATTTTCCAGGCATTGGAAAAGAAAAAGCTAAGTTGCTCAAAGCCGCGCTCGAAATCGGTCGGCGACTGGTTCAGGAAAACGTTGGCGAGCGTCCGCGCATCGCCTCGCCCGAAGAGGCGGCTGCCGTTCTGCGTGAACGCGCCCGCAGTCTCGATCGCGAAGTCTTCTGGGTGCTTTTGCTCGATACCAAAACCCGGCTGATGATTCCTCCCGTCGAAGTCTCGAAAGGCACGCTCAGTTCCAGTCTTGTTCATCCACGCGAAATTTTTAAACCGGCCATTCAGCATTCCGCAGCCAGCATCATCCTTTCGCACAACCATCCGTCGGGTGATCCATCGCCGTCGGCCAACGATATCTGCATTACGAAAAAACTGATCGAAGCCGGAAAAACCATGGAAATCAAAGTGCTTGATCATCTCATCATCGGGCGGAAAACCTGCGACGGGGACAAAGGCTTTTTCAGTCTGCGCGAATCCGGTCTCGCAGTTTTTGAAGAACGGTAGAAAGAGCTTGAACACAGGCTCTAAATAACAATAATCCTATTCCATCTTCAGGGCAGGGTGAAATTCCCGACCGGCGGTTAAAAGTCCGCGAGCCTCGCAGTTGCAGGGCAGATGCAGTGTAATTCTGCAACCGACAGTACAGTCTGGATGAAAGAAGATAAATGGATGCGAGAACCTTTCTGCCCTGAAAGACGTAATGTCTTCAGGGTTTTCGCATTTTAAGGACTGTTTGATTATGAGTAATAAGCTGTTTGACCCGATAGAGGACATTCTCGATGCCTTGCGACGAGGCGAGATGGTTCTGATTACTGACGATGAAAACCGCGAAAATGAAGGCGACGTTATTTGTGCCGCCGAAACCTGCACTCCGGAACAGATCAATTTTATGATCACGCATGCCCGCGGCCTGGTCTGTGTTCCGCTGACCGCTGAACGGGCTGCGCATCTCGGTCTGAAGCGCATGAACATTTCGCATGAAGGCGATAAATTTAAAACGGCGTTCACCATCTCGGTGGATACCGCCAACAGCACCACCGGAATCAGCGCGGCAGAGCGGGCTCATACGGTTCGTGTGCTGGTTGATCCGAAAACCCGTCCCGAAGAGCTGGTCTGTCCCGGACACATTTTCCCGCTGATCGCCATGAACGGCGGTGTACTGGAGCGGGCCGGGCATACTGAGGCGACCATTGATCTCACTCGTATGGCCGGGCTTCAGCCCGCCGGCGTGATCTGTGAAGTGACCAACGATGACGGTTCCATGTCGCGTCTTCCGGAACTGATTGCATTCGCGAAGAAGCATAAACTGAAAATGACGTCAGTCGCGGAGATCACCAAATATCGCTACGTTCAGGAAACGCTCATTCAAATGGAGCGGCAGGTCAAAATGCCGACCGACGCTGGTGATTTTACCCTGCGTATATACAGTTCTGTCGTGGACGATAAGGATCATCTGGCTCTCTTTCTCGGGGCTCCGACTCCTGAACGTCCGTACCCGCTGGTACGCGTTCACAGTGAATGCCTCACCGGCGATGTGTTCGGTTCGCAACGATGTGACTGCGGTGCACAACTTCAGCAAGCCATGAAAATGATCAGTGACTATGGTTACGGAGCGATCGTCTACATGCGTCAGGAAGGGCGTGGCATCGGGCTGACCAAAAAGATTCATGCCTACGAACTGCAGGATCAGGGGCTCGATACGGTGGAAGCCAACGTCGAACTCGGTTTCGCGCCCGACCTGCGCGACTATGGAATCGGTGCACAAATCCTCAAAGATCTGGAAATGACCCGGATTCAACTGATCACTAACAATCCGGCTAAAATAGAAGGATTGGATAAATACGGTATTGAGATTGTCGAGCGGGTTCCGATTGTGTTTCCTTCAACTCCGCACAACGCGCGCTACATGGACACCAAACGCGACAAAATGAAACACATGCTTTAGGAAAAGAAATGGGAAAAGGAATTTCAAAAAAAGAACTGGATGCAAGCGGACTGAAGTTCGCCATTGTCGTCAGTCGATTTAATTCGGAACTGACCGATCAGTTGGCGACTGATGCGTTTCATTGTTTGGAAGAAAACGGCGCAAACGTTCCGGACATTGGAACATTTCAGGTGCCCGGCGCGTACGAAATTCCGGTGGTGGTTAACGAACTGGCGAAAAGCGGAACGTATGATGCGATCATTGCTCTCGGTGTTGTCGTGGAAGGCGAAACACCGCACGCGCAGATGATCGGTAATTCAACCGGCAGTGCGTTGCTCGATATCGCCCGCGAACATGGCGTTCCGGTCATCAACGAAATTGTTGGCACACACAACTGGGAGCAGGCCGTGGCTCGCTGCACACGTAGCCGGACAAGCCGCGGCTGGTACGCCGCTGAGGCCGCCATTGAAACCGCTAATATTTTGAAAACGATTAAAGGATCTAAATGACTAAAGTGACGGGTCGCCGCCAGGCGCGTGAATGGGCTGTACAGTTTTTGTTTCAGACCGAGTTTAATCCGGATAATCTGGATCGGGCGTTGGCAGAATTCTGGAATGACGAGGAGAAAAAACCGGTCGAGCGCGACCGGAAGTATGTGGATGAAGTCGTTCGCGGAGTCATCGAAAAACAACGTGAGATTGACCGCACCATCTCAAAATCCGCACAGAACTGGGACGTAGACCGTCTCGGCGTACTAGATCGTGTTGTGATGCGCGTCGCGGTTTATGAGATGCTCTTCCGCAACGATATTCCGCCGATTGTTTCCATCAACGAAGCGGTTGAAATTGCCAAAGCCTACATTAGTAAAGAGTCTGGACGCTTTGTAAATGGTGTACTCGATCGAATTCAGAAAGAACTCGACCGGCCCTCGCGCACACAGAACCTCCAATGAGCTTTCATGAACCATTCATGCAACGGGCGCTCGCGCTGGCACGGCGCGGGGAAGGGCTGACACGGCCCAATCCGCCGGTCGGAGCAGTCTTGGTTCAAAATGGAAAAATCATTGCGGAAGGCTTTCATAAAAAAGCCGGCGGCCCGCACGCCGAAGTCAACTGCCTTGCAAAAGTTCCAAAGGTTGGAAAGTCCGCAGTTCTGTATGTGACTCTCGAGCCTTGTTCAACCACCGGCCGCACGCCGCCGTGTACCGATTTGATTCTGGCGCGCGGAATTAAACGGGTTGTGATCGGCACCAAAGATCCGAATCCGGCGCACGCCGGACGGGGTATTCGGCTCTTACGCCGTGCCGGTGTTGAGGTGATTACCGGCATCTGCCGTGCCGAGGCCGAGGCGTTGATCGCTCCGTTCGCCAAACGGATTATCACCGGAATGCCATATGTCACGCTCAAGCTGGCTTCAACACTTGACGGGCGGATTGCCGATGCTTCCGGAAGATCCAAATGGATCACCGGCCCGCAGGCGAGGGCCAAAGTACAGGAGCTTCGCCGCTCCGCCGATGCCATCCTGGTTGGTGCCGGAACCGTGCGTGCGGACGATCCGTCGCTTCTGCCGCGTCCGGCCAAAGGCCGCGCTCCGTGGCGCGTTGTGATCGGCAGCACTATTCCGGTAAACGCCCAAGTGCTGACGGATGAAGCCGCAGAGCAAACGCTGGTGATGAATGGTCCGCTCAAAACGGTTTTAAAGGAATTGGGAAAGCGCGGCGCGATGCACGTTTTGTGCGAGGGCGGCGGAAAACTGGCCGGATCGCTGGTACGCGCCGGTCTGGTGGATGAGTTTGCTCTGTTTGTCGCCCCGTCGATTCTCGGCGGCGAGGGTTTTCCAATGTTTGGAAAAACAGGGTGGCCGCTGGCAAAAATGCCGCGCCTGAGTTTCCAAACATTGGAAAAATTAGGAAAAGATGTTTTTATACGGGCCAACCCGGTCAGGAGAATGTGATGTTTACTGGAATTATTCAGCGGCTTGGAACAGTTACCGATGTAAAAATGCACGGCGAGTCGGGGCGGATTACGCTGAATCCGAACCGTCCGTTTGACTTTCCGATAAACCTCGGTGACAGCATCGCCGTGAACGGAGCCTGTCTGACGGTTGCTGCATTTGAAGGCGACAGTTTCTGTTTCGATGTTCTCACGGAAACCTTCGATAAAACCAACCTCGGCGAAAAAGGGCCCGGTTCGGTTGTGAATTTAGAGCGCGCGCTGGCGCTGGGCGATACGCTCGGCGGGCATATTGTGACCGGCCACGTGGACGGCACCGGCCGGGTGCGGCGGATCGACCAGGTTGATCGCGACTGGAAATTTGAAATCGAATGTGCACAAAACTTGCTTATGCTAATGGTGTATAAGGGTTCAATTGCGATTGACGGAATTTCTTTGACGGTGGCGGAGCTGAAGGACGACGGATTTGTTGTTCATATTATTCCGCATACGCTGGAAGAAACCGATATGTCCGAGTTTGAGCCTGGAACCAGGGTGAATCTGGAGTCCGATATTCTCGGGAAGCATGTTCAGCGTATTCTCGAGTTTGGCGGCGGACAGGATTACCGTATCAGTTTTGAGAATAAACAGTAAGGAGTCCTGATGGACCGGAAAAAAATTCTACTGGTTGATGACGAAGAAGCGATCCGTAAGATGGTGCACGTTATCCTTGGGGATGAGCTGTATGAATTTTCAGAAGCAGGAAACGGGAGGGAAGCCCAAATTCTTCTTGAAAAAGAGCCCTTCGATCTAATCATTACAGATGTCATCATGCCGGATTGCGACGGTATCGAACTGATCATGGCGGTTCGGAGCTCGCGACCCAATATCAAAATCATTGTGATGTCCGGCGGTGGCCGGGTAAATGCGGGCCATTATTTGGATCTGGCAGGAAAACTTGGAGCCGCCAAAGTATTTGAAAAACCGTTTGATACGACGGCACTTCGCCGAACCGTTCAGGAACTGCTCACTGAAGAATTAGGAACAGAAAAATAATGAACGAAACCGATCTGCTTAAACTTTTTGAAGAAACCCGCGCCTTGCTTAACGGCCACTTTGAACTTCGCTCCGGGCTTCACTCTAACCGCTTTTTTCAGTGCGCACTGTTGCTTCAGTATCCCCGCGTTGCCGGTCAGGTCTGTGAGGCATTGGTCGAAAAAATGAAAATAGTGCTTGGAGAGCTGAATGTCGACACGGTGATCGCTCCGGCGATNNCGCTCGGAGTCCGCTTTATTTTTGCGGAAAAAAACGATGCCAAAGAACTGACCATGCGGCGGTTTAAAATTGAAAAAGGGGAACGTTTTCTGGTGGCCGAGGACGTCATCACCCGTGGTGGCCGGGTTCAGGAAACGATCGACATCGTAGAGCAGCACGGTGGTGTCGTGACGGCTGTCGGTGTGCTCGTCAACCGCAGCGGCGGCAAGGCAAAATTTAACTATCCCTCGGTCAGTTTACTCGATATTGAGCCCACCACCTGGGATCCATCCGAATGCCCGCTTTGTAAAGAAGGGCTGCCTCTGGTTCACCCAGGAAGTTGATGAAGACTGGATTGGTGAATTGTACATTCATTCACTCCATTATTCCATTTTCTTTGTTGTCGAAATGGAATCGCCGCCGTATTCTCTCCGCTCAATTTTGTTCTGTGTGAGTTAAAAGGAGATCATGGCTATGGCGCATCCGCTCGAAGCACTTTTGGTATTGNNTCCAACGCGAAATTCGCGACATCCCCTCCCGGAAGGCCGATATCGACAAACAGCTTGAAGGGGGAAAAACCAAGCTCAATCAAGCTCGTGAAGCGCTGAAAAAAGTCACGGCCGATCTCAACCAGCTCGAAATCGAAGCCGCAACGCCGAACGAACAGATCACAAAATACAAGCAGCAGCAGATGGAGGCCAAAACCAACGATCAGTATCGTGCGTTTCTCCAGGAAATCGCGGCCGCTGAAAAACAGGTCTCTGCTCTCGAAGACCGCGAAATTGTGCTGATGGAACATGTTGAATCGGCCAAAAAAATCATTACAGAGCGCGAAGCCGAACTCAAAGAAGAAGAAGACGGCGTTGCGGAAGAAAAAGAAATGCTCGAAGAGCGTCTCAGCGAAGTGAATGAGGACCTCGAGAAACTTGTCGCTGATCGTGGAAGGATCACCTCAACAATCAACCCGTCGCTGCTCGCAAAATACGACCGCTTGTTCAAAAACAAAGGCGACTTCGCCGTTGTTCAGGTCGAAGGCAATCACTGCTCCGGATGCCATATGAAACTACCGCCGCAGGTCACCAACGACGCCCTGAATCCTGACAAGCTCGTCATCTGCAACTTCTGCGGACGCATGCTCATCAACCTCCGCTAACTGTTTTTCCAACGTTCGGAAAAAATCAGGAATCCGGCTTCGCCGATTCCAGCGATTGGAAACATTTCTTCCAATGTTTGGAAAACTTCTCGCCGCGGCACCCATCGCGGCGTATCTTCCTCCCTCGCAGGCAGAGTGTATCGGCCGCTCTTTGGTTCGCCAAGGGGAGGAAAGTCCGGACTCCGCAGGGCAGGACGTTCCGTGGTTAACGCGGGAACTCCGGTGCGAGATCGCCGGGGATGGAAAGTGCCACAGAAATTATACCGCCTCGAAAGAGGTAAGGGTGAAATGGTGGGGTAAAAGCCCACCGCTCCAAGGGTAACCGCGGAGGCAGGGTAAACCCCGTCCGGAGCAAGATCAAATAGGGAACAAGGAGCTGCCCGCTCCGTTTGAGTTCCGGGTTGATCGCATTAGATAAATGGTCGACTCCTTCGGGAGAACAGAATCCGGCTTACCGCTCTGCCTGCACTATTTGAGATAGTTTTACCGCCAAGACGCAAAGAGCGCAAAGGTGGAATGCGACCTCCGGGCGCATTTGGAATAACAGGGAGATTATTATGCCGCTCATTAAAATTGAATCCGCCAAGGAAATCCCGTCCGACGTGCTGGACGGGCTGTCGAAAATCGCCGCCGAAACCATCGGAAAGCCGGAAACTTACGTCATGGTCAGCGCAACCAAAGCCGAGCTGATGATGTCCGGTGCTGCGGGCAACGCCGCATTTGTCGAAATCAAAAGCATCGGCGGCCTCACCCATGCCGTGTGCGAAAAGCTCTCCGCAAAAATCTGCGACCTGCTCAATGAGAAACTCGGCATCCCCACTGACCGCATCTATCTCAACTTTACCGATGTCCCAGCATCTCAATGGGGCTTTGACGGCTCGCTGTTCGGGTAGAGAACGTTTGAGAGGAGCGTCGGGCGTAGCCCGTAAGCTCACTCGACTGGTTCGGTTTTATTCTGGTGGTGGCTCCTCACGGATCTGTGGTTCTTTACCCTCCGCGATGGCTTTAAGAGTTTTTTCTTTCGCCTCTTTTGCTTTTGCGTTACCGGGGTCTAACTTCAGGACTGCTTCATAGTCAGAAAGGGCTAACTCATAATTCCCCATTATTTTGTTTATAAAAGCTCGGTTGATGTAGGGCAGGATATATTTCCCGTCTAGCTCTATCGATTTGTCATAATCTGCTAATGCCTTGACCAGTTTGTCTTCGTCATACCACCCTCGAAGCTCAGCGGACTCCTGCCAACAAACTCCCCTGTGGTAATAAAGTTTGGCGTGGCTGGGATGGTGCTCAATCGCCTTGTCATAATCCTTTAGGGCGTTCTCATACTCCTTTTTTTCAGCAAAAGAATCGCCTCTGCCAGCAAGTGCATACAGATTAGTTGGATTGGAAGAGAGAACGACAGAAAACTGTTGGATCGCTCTGTCGTAATCTCCACGTTTGTACCAACGATACGCACGGTTAACTGTTGCCATTTCAACGTCTCGGCATCCCACAATGCTTAAACAGGCAATGGCTAGAAAAGTTAGGGTTGATTTTTTCATATTTTTATACCGAACGTTACTCATGACCCGCTTGGTAATTAGACGTTGCCTTCAAAACGGGCGTTGTCCAAGTAGGGTCAATGAGCTGGTTAATTGGTGATAATTTCATATTTAAAATCGAACAGTTGATTAGGTCGCATCAAATGCGACCTATCACAGGAAATTCCGCATTAGGCCGATTTTTAGCGATAACTTAACCCGGAAATACAAAAAAATCTATTCAAAGAAAGACTTTTTATTGGGTGGGAAATAGCCGAAAAGCCGGTTTCGGGGAAGGGTTTTTGGCGGGAGAGATTTAAACCACGAAATACACCAAATACACGAAAGGGCTTCGACTCTGTAAATCCTGTCCAAATTTTCTTTTTCGTGTGGTTCGTGTATTTCGTGGTTAGCTCTTTGTCCGTTTCGCGTAGTGTTTTGAGTCGCCCCATTCGTTGAAACCGATGGTTTCGCCGATGCCCTGGATGCGGTGCATGAGACAGCCCCGGCACATGGATGAGTTTTCGTCGAGGCAGGGTTTGTTGTCGTAGAGCGTGTAGTTCGGGCGGTATTCCGTTTCCGTCACGTTCGGCATGATGACGTTGGCACCGCAGCGCAGTCCCATTTCGCGTCCGGTGTGTTCCAAGGCCTGGAGCGCGGTGGCGGCGGCAATGTTAATGTCCTTGAGCACAATGCGCGTGACAGCGATCATTTTGAGTCCGAGCGTCAGCGCGGCCTGTTTTTGTTCCTCGGTGTACGGCGGAATTTCTTTGCCCATCGGTGTGTCGCGGTGCGGAATGTAGGGGCCCATGCCGATCATATCGACGTCGATTTCTTTCATGAAAAGGATGTCGTTGACCAGATCGTCCATCGTTTGACCGGGCAGTCCCATCATTACTCCGGTGCCGACCTGATAACCGGTCTTCTTTAACAGCGCGAGGCAGTTTTTGCGCACGTCCAGATCGTGATCCGCCGGATGCAGCTTTTTGTAGAGTTTCGGATTGGTGGTTTCGATACGAAGCAGGTAGCGGTGCGCGCCCGCTTCGCGCCAGCGGCGGTAGGTTTCTTCCGTCTGCTCGCCGAGCGAAAGGGTGATGCCCAGCTTTCCGCCGGTCTGCTCTTTGACGCGTTTGAGCACGCGTTCGATCATGTCGATATAAGCGGCGTCCTGCCGTTCGCCGGACTGGATAACCGCCGAACCGTATTCATTTTCAAACGCCCAGATTGCTTCGCGGACGATTTCTTCTTCGTCCATCTGAAAGCGCTGCACGTTGGAGTTGCTCTTGCGGATGCCGCAGTAGTAACAGTCCTTAATACAGATATTGCTACACTCAATGATACCGCGGAAATAGGCGACCTTGCCGACGTGTTTGGCTTTTACCCGGTACGCGCAGTCGTACAGAGCCTGCAACTCTGCCGGATCGATGATCTCCAGCAGCGCTTTCATCTCTGCCGGCGTCAACTCCTCGTCCCGATCCACTTTTTCTAAAATCGCTTCAACCATGTAAGACTCCTGTTAACCACTAATTGACACTAATCAGCACTNNGTCTTCCATGTATTCAAGGAAGGTCAGCACGGCGTTGGGTGTGCAGAAGCGTTTGACGAAACCCGGAATGGCGAATTCCATGAAATGCTCGCCGGTGCGGCCGAGCCGGTAGCATCCGGTGCAGAAGCTGGGAATAAAGTCGGCTTCGCACAGCTCGCGGATCACCTGATCAAGCGAGCGTCCGTCGTTGAGCACAAACTGACTTTTTTTGTAAGACTCCTTATCCTGCTGTGAATAGGCGCCGACGCCGATGTCCGAGCCCGCGTCGATCTGTGAAACGCCGAATTGAATAATCTCGTTGCGCAGTTCGACCGATTCGCGGCAGGTGAGAATCAGTCCGGTGTACGGCACCGCAAGGCGCAGAATGGCGACCAGTCGTTTAAAGTCGTAGTCGCTCACACCTTCAGGCGGCCGATCGCAAAGCTCAGTGCCGATGGCCGGTTCAATGCGCGGGAAGCTGATGGTGTGCGGACCCACTTTGAATTTTTCTTCCAGATGAATGGTGTGGTAGAGCAGGGCCATCGTTTCGAAGCGCCAGTCAAAGAGACCCATCAGTGCGCCGATGCCGACGTCGTCAATGCCCGCCTGTTGCGCACGGTCGAGTCCGTGCAGCCGCCAGAGATAGTTGCTCTTCGGGCCGGACGGATGCATCTGTTTGNNGTGATGATAGGTCTCCTGGAAAATCTGGTAGGTGCCGATACCGGCTTCTTTGACGAGCTTGTAGCCTTCGACATCCAGCGGCGCGGCATTGATATTCACGCGGCGGATTTCGCCGTTGCCTTTTTTAATGCTGTACACCTCTTTGACGGTATCGTGGATAAATTGTGCTCCATATTGCGGGTGTTCGCCGTACACAAGAATCAGCCGCTTATGGCCGCGATCCACCAGTGCTTCAACTTCCTTGTCCAGCTCCGGCAGGCTCAGCGTTTTGCGGCTGACTTCCTTGTTGGAACAGCGGAAGCCGCAGTACTGGCAGTTGTTGACGCACTCGTTGCCGATATAGAGCGGAGCGAACAGCACAATGCGGTTTCCGTAAATGCGCTGCTTCAGTTCGCGCGCGCCTGCAAGAATTTCTTCCGCCAGCGCCGGGTCTTCGGCGTTGATCAGCACCGCCATCTCTTCGGGGTCGAGGCGGTTTTTATTCAGCGACTTCTGAATAATTTCGCGCACCCGTTCGGGTGACGGATTTTTCGTTTTTTCCAACCATTGGAAAATTTCTTCTTCGGGGATAAAGCTGGTTAAACCGGTTGTGTCTATTTTCATAACAATTTCTTTTTTAACCACGAAATACACGAATCACACGAAAGGGGAGAGTTTTCCCATTCGCAGTATTTTTGTGTGTTTCGTGGTTCATGTTCTTAGTTCTCGTTCATACGAATCTAACGCAGCGGGGAAGGGGCTCAGCACCCGTTTCAGCACGCCCTGCGTCTGCGAAATACAAAGTCCGTAGTTGGTGATCGGTACGCCGGCGGCCTCGCACTTTTCGATGCGCGAGAGAATTTCGCGCCGGTTGTGCATACAACCGCCGCACTGGACGACGAGGCGGTACTCGCTCAGGTTGTCGGGAAAATCGCGTCCGGCATAGACGTCGATTTGCAACTCGCATCCGCAATACTGGCGCAGCCAGCGCGGAATCTTCACGCGTCCAATGTCATCTTCGGCGGCATGGTGGCTGCACGACTCGGCGATCAGCACCTTGTCGCCGTCTTTGAGGTGATCAATCGCTGCCGCGCCCGCAGCCAGTTTCGGCAGGTCGCCTTTGAGTCGCGCAAAGAGAATCGAAAAGGTCGTGCAGGGAATCGTATCCGGCGTATCGCCGACCATTTTCAGCACCACCTGAGAATCGCAGATGACCAGATCCGGCGGCGTCTTCAGCTGGTTGAGCATATGCGTGTATTCGCGCTCTTTGACAACCAGCGCGGCGGCATCGTTGTCGAGCGCGTCGCGAATGGTCGATACCTGCGGAAGAATCAGGCGTCCTTTTGGTGCCTGCAAGTCGATCGGTACGATCAGAACAGCGATTCCGCCGGGTTTGACCAGATCGCCGACCAGCGGTGGCGGCTGAATAAATTCGTCGGGACAAACAGCGAGCAGTTGTGCTTTGAGCTGTGAAAGAACCTTTTCGCGGGAAGAGAGATCGGTTGAGTTGCAGGGCATATAAGACGGATCGGACGAATCAGACAAATCGGATTTGTTAGCGATTTTAATAAGCGGGGTTTTTCCTGCGCGTTCGCAAACCGCCTGTTCAAACTCACCGAACTGATCGCCTTCGCAAATCAGGAGAATCACATCAGCGCGGTCAAAGACCTTTTCCGTTTTTTCGACACGCTTGCCGCCGAGGATGGTGGAGTCGTCTAGCCCGGCGGTGTCAATAAAGACGACCGGCCCGAGGGGGAGCAGTTCCATGGTTTTTTCGACGACATCGGTGGTGGTGCCGGGCTGCTCGGAGACAATCGAAACATCCTGGCCTGCGATCAGGTTCAAAAAGCTCGACTTGCCCACGTTCGTGCGGCCGAACAGGGCAATGTGCAGTCTCAAACTTTTTGGAGTACTCTTCATATTTTTAAACCACGAAATACACCAAATACACGAAAGTTAATTGGCGATGCGTTCAATTTGGACCTTGGGGTAGTGGCCGAAGTTAATGATTAATCCCAGTTTGTACCCTGTTGCTTTCAGGTAGTTTTGAACCTGAGCCCGATGTTCGTCGGTTATGTCTTTGACGGCTTTGATCTCAACGATAATTTTTTCGAAGCAGATGAAATCAGGAACATACTTTTTCTTTAAGGGCCGGCCTTTGTATTCCAACTTCAACGGATATTGAGCATCAAAAGGAATGCCCTGCAGTTCCATTTCCATTTCAAGGCATTCCTGATAGACATCTTCAAGAAACCCACACCCTTTTTCCTTATACACTTCGAAACATGCGCCGTTAATCTGGTAACACTCGTCTTTGTGGATAATCTTCATTCAATTCTCCTTTCGTGTATTTGGTGTATTTCGTGGTTCTATTCTCTGTGTCCCAGTGACATTAAATTTTGCGGAGAGAGCGTTTTGTTCACGATTTCCTCTCCCAATTCCTTTTCTAAAAACTCCCGGATGGTTCCGTTGCCCTGCTGTTCGAACTGCTTGAAGAGCTCTGAACAGCGGTCGTATCCAAGCATTGGAACAAACGCGGTGATGATTTCAGGAGAAGCATACAGACGCTCCAGACATTTGCCTTGATCCGCGTCAATTCCCGGTGCGTGTTTCGTCAGCATTTGCGCGGCGGCGATTAAAAGGTCGATGGATTCGAGCAGGGCATCGGCCAGCAGCGGCATGAATTCACAGATCTGCAGCGATCCGCGTGCGGCGCAGTCGGCGACGATGTTGTTGTTGGCTTTGACCTTAATGCCGATTTGGATGACCGATTCCAGAATGACCGGATTAACTTTGCCAGGCATGATCGAAGACCCGGCCTGTACAGCAGACAGTTTGATTTCGCCAAGCATCGCGAGGCGGCGCAGGTCGTCGCTGACTTTAATGAGGTTGACAGCGGCGGCGTTGAGAATACCGGAGACTTCGACGAAGCAGTCCGCGTTGGCGGTGGCTTCAACCATATTTTCGGAGCGGCTGAGGCCGAGTCCGGTCACTTCGCGCAGTTTTTCGGTGACGAGAAAAATATAGCTGCGCGGCGCGGTCAGGCCGGTGCCGATGGCGGTTCCGCCGAGGTTGACGGTGCGCAACCGCTCTTCGCATTTAAAGGTGCGCCAGCGGTCGCGCGCAAAGGCCNNCCTCGGCAAAGGAAGCGAACTGCGCGCCGAGCGTAAGCGGAACGGCGTCCATCAGTTCGGTTTTTCCAAGGATTGGAAGGCACGCAGTGCCCTTTTCTAACTGTTGAAACGCGCCTTGTAGTTTTGCCAGAGCTTCGCTTAGTTCACGGACGCCAATAATGGCGGCGACCTTTAACGCGGTCGGGTAGGTGTCGTAGGTCGACTGGTGGAGGTTGACTTCTTCGATTGGATGCGCGCCGGCGAGTCGGCCGATCACTTCGTTAATGAACATATTGGTTGAAGTCCCGGCACCGCCCTGCAAAGCAGAAAGATGAACTGTGAAAGATGAACTATGAAAGCGGTCACAGGCCTCAAGAATACTTTCAGCCTTCTTTTCATTTAAGTAGCCGAGTTCTTTGTTGGCGAGGGCGCAGGCTTTTTTGACCTGTGCGTAGGCTATGAGCAGACGCGGATTTACCGATTTTCCAACCATTGGAAAATTGTTCAGCGCCCGTTGCGTGTGAATGCCCCACGGGCAGTCGGCCGAGAGTTCCATCGGGCCGATGCAGTCGCTTTCCAATTTCAAGTTCCCAGTTTCAGGTTTCAAGTTTCACCCCTTCTTGCTCAGCATGGATTTGACAGAGACGCCNNCGACGATGAGAGTGATGGCGGAGCAGGAGCGTTTTTCGTAGGGAACGCCCATGCGGGCGACGATGATGCCGCCGAAGTCGCCGAGCAGATCGTTGACCTCGGGCGCGTTTGCCTCGCGGTCTTCAATGATGATTCCAACAAATCCGAGTCGCTTGTCCATTTCGTCTCCTTCCTCTTTCACGTCCAAGGCAAAAAAAGTGCTCCGCCGCATTTCTGCGGCGGAGCATGGAGACGGCTGGCAGCTACGCAAACCGTTTTCCTAAATTGTCCATTTGCCTTGGGTCAGGGAAAGTCCCCTTGCCGCAGAAAACCTCGAGAAGATACACCTGATTTTATTTTTTGTACACTTTTCGTTCCTGATATTCGGTGTGTAAAAGCTCGTGAGCCTTGTGGCCCAACGGTTTACCTAAGAAATCTTCATAGATTTTTGTGATCATCGGGTTGTGGTGCGAGCACCGGCGAACCGATTTTTCGTCGTCTGTGTAGATTCCGGCGGTCCGTTTGGCCCGGATTTCGTCAGTTGCGCCGTGGGGCTGCCCACCGCCTNNATCTTCACCCTTGGCTTTCGCCTCGCGAACCTGGTTCAGAACGGCTTCAATATTACCCATCTGGTGGGCGACCGCGACGCGGACTTTTGTGCCTTTGATGTCGATTTCAGCCGCCTTAACTCCTTCCATACCACGTACATCCATAAAGTTTACGTCTTCGAGGTCTTCTTTGGTGATGAGGAAGTAGGCCGAGCGCAGCGCGGCTTCCATAACACCGCCGGTGACACCGAAGATGGTTCCGGCACCGGTGTATTCACCGAGCAGGCTGTCCGCTTCTTCTTCCGGCAGGTTCTTGAAGTCGATACCGGCCTGTTTGATCATGCGGGCCAGTTCGCGGGTAGTGATGGAGACATCGACATCCTGGAAGCCGGTCGAACTCATGTTTTCATCGCGAGAAACCTCGAATTTCTTTGCGGTGCAAGGCATTACAGAGACGACATACATGTTTTTCGGATCCACTTTTGCCTTTTCGGCGTAGTAGGTCTTCGCCATGGCACCGAGCATCTGCTGAGGCGATTTTGCCGAGGAGAAGTTGGGAATAAAGTCGGTGGCGTATTTTTCCATGTAGTCGGTCCATGCCGGGCAGCAGGAGGTGATCTGCGGAAGAACACCGCCTTCGGTGACGCGCTTAACGAATTCAGAGCCTTCTTCCATGATGGTGAGGTCGGCAGTGAAGTTGGTGTCGAAGACGGCATCGAAGCCGAGACGACGCAATGCGGTATAGAGCTGGCCGGTGAGTANNAGTACCTCGCCGGGCTCGTAACCGAAGGCTTCGCCGATGGCGACGCGGACAGCCGGAGCAATTTGTACGACGCAATGCTTTTTTGTGTCCTCGATGGCATTCCAGACTTCGCGGGTCTGGTCTTTTTCGTAGATGGCGCCGACGGGGCAGTGCGCGGAGCACTGTCCGCACTTGATACAGGGGCTGTCGTTCAGGTTAACGTCCGCCGCCGGAGCAATACGGGTCGTTTCGCCGCGCCCGATGAATTCGAGCGCCCAGACGTCCTGCATGTCCTGACAGACTTTGGCGCAGCGTCCGCAGGCGATACATTTTTCCGGATCGAGGACGATTGAAGCGGTGGATCGATCAACCGGCAGGTCGCGCAGACGTTTTTCATAAGGAACTTCGCGGATGCCGAATTCTTCGGCGAGCGTCTGGAGTTCGCAGTTACGGTTCCGGCNNCCGGCTGCACTGGAGGCAGTCGTTGGGATGAGTGGACAGGATCAGCTCGAGCACGGTGCGGCGTACGCCAACAATTTCCGGATCGTGAGTGATGACTTTCATGCCCGGTCCTGCTGCTGTGGCGCAGGCGCGCAGCATTTTGGGCGAACCTTCGACTTTGACGACACAGATTCCGCAGGCCGCCCACGGTTCCAGGTCGTGGTGGAAGCAGAGCTTCGGAATTTTGACGCCGACCTGTGTGGCCGCGTCAAGAATCGAGGTGCCCGGTTCAACTGAGACCGGGATTCCGTTGATTTCGAGTTCAATCATATTCATGGGTTTCTCCAAAATTTATCCTTTTTTAACGGCATCGAATTTGCAGGCCGTGAAGCACTGTCCGCATTTGATGCACTTCGATTGATCAATAA